>NZ_MVPX01000294.1:0-29565 GCF_002043085.1 Gordonia sp. i37
GATCGCCTCCACCGCCTTCTGGGTGGCCTCGGCGTCGGTGACCCAGTTGCGATAGAAATCGAACGGGCACTCCGCGATTCCCTTGTCACCGTCCCCGCCGGCATACACCCCGGTATAACCCCGGTGCAGCAGTTTGAACAGGTGATTCTGCGACTGGTCGTTGGCGCGCGCATCCCGGATCGTCGACAACGACAACTGCGCGTACTGCACCCCGTAATCCTCCTCGCCGCACTCGCCGAGGGTGCGGCCGTCGAAGCCGATGATCGCGCTGTGCCCGAAATACGAGTACACACCGTCGAATCCGGTCGCATTCGCCACCGCGACATAACAGTTGTTGGCCCAGGCCATCGCCTTGGCCATCAGCACCTGCTGATCCTTGGCCGGATACATGTAGCCCTGCGGCCGCACGATCAGTTCGGCCCCCTTCATCGCGCAATCACGCCAGATCTCCGGATAGTTGCCGTCGTCGCAGATGATCAACGACACCTTGAGGCCTTTCGGCCCGTCGGTCACATACGTCTGCTCCCCCGGATACCAGCCCTCGATCGGAGTCCAGGGCAGGATCTTGCGGTACTTCTGCACGATCTCCCCCGCGTCGTTGATGAGCACGAGCGTGTTGTAGGGCGGCTTGTTCGGATGATCCTCGTGCCGCTCCCCGGTCAGCGAGAACACGCCCCACGTCCGGGCCTGTCGGCACGCGGCGGCGAAGATGTCGGTTTCCTCCCCGGGGATCACCGCCGCCGTGTCAAACATCTCGGCGTTGTCGTACATGATGCCCATCGTCGAATACTCCGGGAACACAACGAGATCCATACCCGGCAAACCCGCCTTCATGCCCACCACCATCTCGGCGATCCGGCGGGCGTTGTCGAGGACCTCGGCCTTGGTGTGCAGCCTGGGCATCTTGTAGTTGACCACTGCCACCCCGACGGTGTCGGGGCTCGATGAGATGTCGCCATGTCGCATGAAACGCCTCCTGAGAGTGGCCGGGCAGCCACGTTGCCCGACCGGATTATTGCTTCCGTATGGAAGTGATACCACGGCTTTCCGTCTGCGCGCTCCGCTAACTCCCGATATTTATGGTTTCATTTGGAATCATTACGCGACGTTCACACGAGGAGGACCGATGTCGGGTTACCTGGCACGCAAGGTCGACGACATCAACTCGGGTCAGCAACTGTCCCCCGCGCGGAACCGGGCCTTCCGGATGGGCAGAGCGTCCTCGCCCGCACAGCTTTCATCGGCGCTGAGATCCGCGATCATCGGGCAGGACGAGGCCATCGATTCGGTGGTCCGCGCCCTGACCATCGCGGCCGCCGGCATCGGTGACCCGCGCCGGCCGATCGCGTCGTTGTTGTTCGTCGGTCCGACCGGTGTCGGCAAGACCGAACTGGCCCGCCGGCTCGCCGCGGAGATCACCGGCGACGCCGACAAACTGTGCCGGATCGACATGAACACCCTGGCCCAGGAGCACTATGCCGCATCCCTGTCCGGCGCACCCCCCGGCTATTCGGGCGCGAAGGAACAGTTCACCCTCTTCGACCGGGAACTGTTGGAGGGCAACGCCTCTCGACCGGGCATCGTCCTGTTCGACGAGGTGGAGAAGGCGCACACGACGGTGCTGCGCTCGTTGCTGCAGATCCTCGATTCGGGAACCCTGCGCCTGGCCGCGGGCAACTCGACGATCGACTTCCGCAACGCCATCGTCCTGCTCACCTCCAACCTCGGCTCGGCCGAGATCGCCGCCCATCACCGGGCCCGGTCACGCGGATGGCGCACGTTGCTGCCGATGCCGGGCTCCCGACGGCGCGACGCAGGCTCCGACGCCGTGGACCGAGCCGTCGAGGAGTTCTTCGATCCCGAGCTGTACAACCGCTTCGACGAGATCGTGCGGTTCGATCCGATCGGCCCGCAGGTCGCCGCGGCGATCGTCGACGTCGAGTTACGCAGACTGACAGCACAATTGGCCGCGCGGCAGATTCGGTGGGAACCCGACGACCCGCTGCGCAGCCACCTCGCCCGGATCGGCTTCGACCCGGTCTACGGGGCGCGCGATCTGGCGCGCACCCTCCGGATGCACCTGCACGCACCGCTCGCCGAGGCGATCGTCAGCTGGGACCGCGAGCCCGGAACCACACTCCGTATGCGCACGTCGGTGAACTCCGGAAAGATCTGCGTCGCAGTCGAACCCCTCAGCACCGAACCCCTCAGCGGACCGACGAACCCGACCCCGGCGAACGGTCAGACGCGATGAATCCGGTCGACGACGTCGAGATCGAGAGCACCGGCGCTGGCCAGGTAGATGTCCTGGTCGACGCGGTTGTCGGTCAGGCGCAGGGTTCCGCGGGTGGCATCCATGACGAGCCCGTCGGCGGCGGCCTGTATCGGGGACACCGCCAGCGAACCCGCCCGGTCGGCAAGGGCCGCGAGAAGCGTGATCGCCTCGTAACAGGACTGGCCGATGCTGTTGAGCACCGGTGCGGTGTCCCCGAGGACACGGTGGTACCGGCCGGCGAAATCGACCGTCGCCGCGGTGACCAGCGAGTCGAAATAGCCTGCGGCTGCATACATGTTCGCCGTGGCCGCCGCACCCATGCCCAGCACCTGATTCTCTTCGAGGATCGGGCTGAAGCGCACCATCGTGGTGTCGAGTCCACGTCGAGCGAACACGCGACCGAACCGCACCGCGTCGTCGCCGATCAACAGAACCAGCACAGCGTCACACGCGGTCGTCTCGAGCCATCGCAGGGTCGGTTCGAAGTCCCGCGTTCCCAGCGGGAGGAAAGTCGAACCGCAGTGGATCATCCGGGTCCCGGCCAGATGCGCGACGGCGTGGCTCGCGAGCTGACGCGGCCAGATGTAGTCATTGCCGACCACACACCAGCGTTCGGCACTGCGGTTGCGCCGCAACCAGTCCAATGCGGGCATCACCTGCGACGACGGCGACTCCCCGATCATGAACAGGCCCGGTGTGCGAAACTCGCCTTCGTGCAGAGCCGCGTACACGTAGGGCAGCTGACCACCGACGAGGCGCAGGATCTCCTTGCGCACCGCCGAGATGTGCCAGCCGGCGATCGCGTCGATTCGCCCCGTCCGCCACAGCTGCGCCACCTCCTGGGCGACCTGCGAGGGTGCGCGGCCGCCGTCGATGACGACCAGCTCCACGGGCCGGCCGAGAATCCCGTCGGCAGAGTGCAATTCGGCGAGGGCGAGCTCCCCGCACGCCTCGCACGACGGGCCGAAGATGCCCGCGATGCCCTGGACCGGAACGACGTAGGCGATCCGCACGGTGCGCCGTGCGGAGTCGGTGCCAACGGCAATGGGGCGGACTGTCATGGGTACCTCGTGCGATGGGTTGTCCGGTGAGTCGCCAGGCTACTCCCGACACCCGATCCCGGCGCGACGACCACGGCGCCGCCACCGACCCACTGCTGCTGCAGCTGCTGCGCGCCGCACACCGGGTCGAGTCACAGATGTCGGCCGACCTCGCCGAACTCGGGGTGTCACCCGAGCAGTGGCGTCTGCTCTCGGTGCTCGCCGTCGAGGACGGCCGGACCATGTCGGAGCTGTCGCGGCTGGCCGTCCTGCCGCCGGCGAGCACCACACGTGGGGTCGACCGTCTCGTTACCCTGGGCCTGGCCTATCGGCGCGCCGATCCGGTCGATCGGCGGCGGGTCGTCGTCCACCTGAGCGCCCGTGGCCGGCGTCGCATCGCCGCCGTCCGACAAGCCGAAGCAGCCGTCGAGAGCGACGTCGCCGACGCACTCGGCGCACGCGGCTACGTCGGTCTGATCGAGGCGCTCGGCCGGATCGGCACCTGATCGCCCGGCGCCTTCAGCCGTCCTCGCCCGCGATGAGGATGTCGCGCACCACGGCGTCGGCGAGCAGGCGACCGCGGTCGGTGAGGACCCACGCATCGCCGGTCGGACGAAGCAGTTCTCGCGCGACGAGTTCCTCGGCGCACGACACCTCCGCCCGGGAGAGGAGCTCACGGCGTAACCCGCTGCGGCACCGCGCGGTCAGCATCACCGATTCGACGTGGCGGTCCGCGGTGGTGAGCACCTCATGGGTGGCTACCGGCAGCATGCCGTCGGCCAGGGTGCTCGCATAACGCGCCGGATGTTTGACGTTGGACCACCGCACCCCGTGCACGTGCGAGTGTGCACCGGGCCCGATTCCCCACCAGTCGTGGCTGTACCAGTAGGACAGATTGTGACGACATTCCGCGGCAGCCGAGCGCGCCCAGTTGGACACCTCGTACCACTCGAAACCGTTGTCGCCCAGACGTTCATCGATTCGCTGGTAGCGGGAGGCGAGCACGTCGTCGTCGGGGGCGGGCAGTTCACCGCGGCGGATCCGCCGTGCCAGCGCGGTGCCGTCCTCGACGATCAGCGCGTACGCCGACACGTGATCGACCGGGGTGGCCAGTACCGCATCGAGGCTCGCGTCGAGGTCGGCGTCGGTCTCGCCGGGTGTTCCGTAGATGAGGTCGAGATTGATGTGGGCGAAACCGGTGGCGGCCGCCTCGCGGGCCGCGGCGACGGCGCGGCCGGGGGTATGCGTGCGGTCGAGGGTGGTCAGCACGTGGGGGGCCGCGGACTGCATCCCGAGCGAGATCCGTGTGAAGCCCGCCTCGAGCAGCCGCGCGAAGAACTCCGGTGAGGTCGACTCCGGATTGGATTCGGTGGTGATCTCGGCGTCGTCGGCGAGATCGAATCGGCTGCGCACGGCGTCGAGCAGACCGGCGAGGCCGTCACCACCGAGCAACGACGGCGTGCCGCCGCCGACGAAGATCGTCGACACCGGGCGCGCCGGGGTCATCAGTGCCGCAGCGTGGTCGAGTTCGCGGCCCACCGCCTCGAACCACGAATCCGGGGACGCCGACGACCCGAGTTCGCCCGCGGTGTAGGTGTTGAAGTCGCAGTATCCGCACCTCGACGCGCAGAACGGAACGTGCAGGTAGAGCCCCAGGCCGACACCGGGGTCGACGGCCCCGCAGGCGTCGCCGACCTCGGCCGGCACGGCGGCGGTGGAAACGGACGTCACCACCCCATGATGCGCGCCCACCCCGCCCAGCCCCGAATCACCCAGCCCCGAATCGGGGAATACCCACCAACGCATAGGCCTTGCTCTCGGTACGCAACCACATTCGCGATGTCGGTCCCGCAGCGATGCCGACATCCCCGCAGGCCACTTTGCCTCACCGTGGTGCAAAGTATTCCCAAGTAGACGCGAGACGGATGGTCGTGGCACTATGGAGCCCGTGAATTTTCCCGGGGTGTGGCTCGCCGCGCGACGCCACGTCGATCTCAAGCGCGTCTGCAGCGCTACCTGTCGTCTCTAGACGACGTTCCGGCCCCGGAGAGTCCCCGCATCTGACGCGGGTATGCCGCCACGTCACAGCCCAGACCGTGCGATCGCCGGTGCTCTGTGCGCCGGTACAGGAGAGTTCATGACGTCAACGACGGACCTCACCGAGGCGGGCAACTCCCCCGTCCCCGAGGAGTCCTCCCCAGCCCCCCGCGCCCGTTCGGCACGCGCCGAAACCGCGACATCCGGCGCCGCAAAGACCGGTGCCGCCGAGCGTCCGGCCCGCAAGAAGGCCCGCCCGACCAAACGGCGCGCCGAAGGTCAGTGGAAGCTCGGTTACCGCGAGCCCCTGAACCCCAACGAGCAGGTCAAGAAGGACGACAACCCGCTCAATGTGCGGGCGCGGATCGAGAACATCTACTCCAAGCAGGGTTTCGAGTCGATCGACAAACAGGATCTCCGTGGCCGCATGCGCTGGTGGGGTCTCTACACCCAGCGCGCCGAGGGCTACGACGGCACCTGGACCGGTGACGAGAACATCGACATCCTCGAGGACAGCCACTTCATGATGCGCATCCGTTGCGATGCCGGCGCCCTCAACGTCGAACAACTGCGCACCCTCGGTCAGATCTCGACCGAATTCGCCCGCGACACCGCCGATCTCTCCGACCGGGAGAACGTGCAGTATCACTGGATTCGCATCGAGGACGTCCCCACCATCTGGGAGCGCATCGAGGGCGTCGGGCTCAAGACCACCGAGGCCTGTGGCGACTGCCCGCGCATCATCCTCGGATCGCCGTTGGCCGGAGAGGCCGTCGACGAGGTACTCGATCCGACGCCGGCGATCGATGAGATCGTGCGCCGCTACATCGGCGACCCGCAGTACTCGAACCTGCCGCGTAAGTTCAAGACCGCGATCTCCGGTTTGCAGGATGTCTCGCACGAGACCAACGACATCGCCTTCATCGGCGTCGAACATCCCGAACACGGTCCGGGGCTTGATCTCTGGGTCGGCGGCGGTCTGTCGACGAACCCGATGCTCGCCCAGCGGGTGGGTGCATGGATCCCGCTCGACGAGGTCCCCGACGTCTGGGAGGGCGTCGTGTCGATCTTCCGCGATTACGGTTACCGCCGCCTGCGCACCAAGGCACGCCTGAAGTACCTCATCAAGGACTGGGGCATCGAGAAGTTCCGTCAGGTCCTCGAGGACGAATACCTGCACCGTAAGCTGACCGACGGCCCGGCGCCCACCCCGCTGACCCAGCCGCGCGATCACGTGGGTGTCCAGAAGCTCAAGAACGGTCTGAACTCGGTGGGCTTCGCCGCCATCGCGGGCCGGGTGTCGGGCACCAAGCTCACCGCCGTCGCCGAGGCCGCCGAGCGCGTCGGCTCCGACCGCATCCGGTTCACCCCGTACCAGAAGCTGGTCGTGCTCGACGTCCCCGACGACAAGGTCGAGGTGCTCATCGCCGACCTCGCCAAGCAGGGTCTCATCGCCCGGGCGTCGAACTGGCGCCGGAACCTGATGGCGTGCAGCGGGATCGAGTTCTGCAAGCTGTCGTTCGTCGAAACCCGCAAGCGCTCGCAGGTGCTCGTACCCGAACTCGAGGAGCGTCTGGCCGACATCAATTCCCGGCTCGACGTCCCGATCACCGTGAACATCAACGGCTGCCCCAACTCCTGCGCCCGATCGCAGATCGCCGACATCGGTTTCAAGGGACAGCTCGTCGAGGACGGCCAGGGCGGACAGACCGAGGGATTCCAGGTCCACCTCGGTGGCAGCCTCGGCCAGGACGCAGCATTCGGCCGTAAACTGCGCCAGCACAAGGTGACCTCCACCGAGCTCGGCGACTACATCGACCGCGTCGTCCGCAACTTCATCGATCAGCGCGAGGACGGAGAACGGTTCGCGCAGTGGGCCGTTCGTGCCGACGAGGAGGCACTCCGATGACCATCTCCACCGCAACGACCACCGGGCGGCGCTTCAGCGAGGACGAGCTGCGCGCGATCGCCGAGCAGGGTGCCGCCGACCTGGGTCCCGACGCCACCCCCGAGGAGCTGTTCGCCTGGACCGCCCGGACGTTCGGCGACAACTTCGTCGTCGCCTCCAACATGCAGGATGCGGCGCTGGTCGATCTCGCCGTCACACACATCGATCGCGACCTCCTCGGCGGGGATCCGGTCAAGGTCCTGTTCCTCGACACCGGCTATCACTTCGCCGAGACGATCGGCACCCGCGACGCCGTGGAGCAGGTGTACGGCGTCGACATGATCAACCTGACCCCCGAACACACCGTCGCCGAGCAGGACGAACTGTTGGGGCGCAACCTGTTCGCCCGCGATCCCGGCGAATGCTGCCGCCTGCGCAAGGTGGTGCCGCTCAAGTCGGGTCTGCAGTCCTATGACGCCTGGGTGACCGGCATCCGCCGGGTGGAGGCCCCCACCCGGGCCAATGCGCCGCTGATCTCGTTCGACGAGGGCTTCGGGCTGGTGAAGATCAATCCGATCGCCGCATGGTCCGACGAGCAGATGCAGTCCTACATCGACGCCCACGGTGTACTCGTGAATCCTCTTGTCGACGAAGGCTATCCGTCGATCGGCTGCGCTCCGTGCACGGCCAAACCCGAACCCGGATCCGATCCGCGCAGCGGCCGTTGGGCCGGCCGCGCCAAGACAGAATGTGGGCTGCACGCATGACCATCACCGATCCCGTCACCAGCGCCGACCGCGAGGTGGACAGCAGCGACGACTTCACCACCCTCGACGCCCTCGAGTCCGAGGCGATCCACATCTTCCGTGAGGTCGCAGGCGAATTCGAGCGTCCGGTGATCCTGTTCTCCGGCGGCAAGGACTCCACCGTTCTGCTGCATGTGGCCCTCAAGGCGTTCTGGCCTGCGCCGCTTCCGTTCTCGCTGCTGCACGTCGACACCGGGCACAACCTGCCCGAGGTCCTCGAGTTCCGCGACCAGGTGGTGGCCCGCCACGACCTGCGACTGCATGTGGCCAAGGTGGAGGACTACCTCGCCGACGGTCGGCTCACCGAACGTCCCGACGGGGTGCGCAACCCGCTGCAGACGATCCCGCTGCTCGACGCGATCACCGAGAACCGCTTCGACGCGGTGTTCGGCGGCGGGCGCCGCGACGAGGAACGCTCGCGCGCCAAGGAGCGGATCTTCTCGCTGCGCAACGCCTTCGGCCAGTGGGATCCCAAGCGTCAGCGCCCGGAGCTGTGGAACCTGTACAACGGACGCCACGCCCCTGGCGAGCACGTCCGGGTGTTCCCCCTGTCGAACTGGACCGAGCTCGACGTGTGGCGCTACATCGCCCGCGAGCAGGTGCTGTTGCCGTCGATCTACTACGCCCACGAGCGCGATGTGTTCGAGCGCGACGGCATGTGGATGACCCCCGGCGTCTGGGGCGGTCCGCGCGATGGCGAAGAGCTCCAACGTCTTTCGGTCCGTTACCGCACCGTCGGCGACGGTTCGTCGACCGGCGCGGTGCTGTCCGAGGCCGCCGACAACGAGGCCGTCCTCGCCGAGGTCGCGGCGTCGCGACTCACCGAGCGTGGTGCGACCCGCGGTGACGACCGGGTGTCGGAGGCGGCCATGGAAGACCGTAAACGCGAAGGATACTTCTGATGGCCAACAACACTCTCGGACACGTCCCCGACCTGCTGCGCATCGCGACCGCCGGCAGCGTCGACGACGGCAAGTCGACCCTGGTCGGCCGCTTGCTCTATGACACGAAATCGGTGCTCGCCGACCAGATCGACGCGGTCACCCGCGCCTCGGTCGACCGTGGGCTGGCCGGGCCGGACCTGTCGCTGCTCGTCGACGGCCTGCGCGCCGAGCGCGAGCAGGGCATCACCATCGACGTCGCCTACCGCTACTTCGCCACGCCCGCACGCTCGTTCGTGCTCGCCGACACCCCCGGCCACGTGCAGTACACGCGCAACACCGTGTCGGGTGCCTCCACCGCGCAGCTGGTGATGCTGCTCGTCGACGCCCGCAACGGCGTGGTCTCCCAGACCCGTCGGCACGCGGCGGTGATGGCCTTGCTCGGTGTTCCGCAGCTGGTGCTCGCGGTCAACAAGATCGACCTCGTCGAGGATGCGGCCACCGTGTTCGCCGAGATCTCCGACGAATTCCGCTCCCTGACGTGCACCCTGGGCTGGTCCGACGAGCAGGTCACCGCGATCCCGGTGTCGGCGCTGCACGGCGACAACATCGCCACCCGGTCGCAGAACACGCCGTTCTACGACGGCCCGACGCTCATCGAGCATCTCGAGACGGTCCCGAACGGGAGCGCAGCGTCGGATCAGCCGGAGGTGGGTCTGCGGTTCCCGGTGCAGTACGTGATCCGGCCGCGCACACCGGAATACCCGGACTATCGCGGGTATGCCGGGCAGATCGCCGCGGGCCGGGTCTCCGTCGGTGACGAGGTCGTCGTGTCACCGTCCGGGGTCCGCACGACCGTCACCCAGATCGACACCGCGGACGGTCAATTGGCGACCGCGCACACCGGTCGCAGTGTCACCCTGCTGCTCGCCGACGACGTCGACATCTCCCGTGGTGACCTCATCGCCTCGGCCGTCGATGCCCCCGAGCCGATCCAGCAGTTCTCCGCGACGGTGTGCTGGCTGGCCGACAAACCTCTGCGCCCGGGTGCCCGCCTGTTGCTCAAGCACGGCACCAAGACCACCCAGGCCATCGTCGGCACCCTCGACGTGTTGTTCGACGAGCAGAACCTGGCGTTGACCGATGCACCGGACTCGTTGGAGCTCAACCACATCGGCCGTATCACCGTGCAGATCGCCGAGCCGATTCCGGCCGACGACTACCAGGTGAACCGGGAGTCGGGCAGCTTCTTGCTGATCGACCCGCAGGGTGGCAACACGCTGGCTGCCGGGCTGGTCGGTGACGCCCTGGCGTCCCTGCACCTCCAAGAGTTGGTGTGAGCGCGAGTCTCCTGCTCGTCGCGCACGGCAGCCGGGACCCCCGGTTCGCCGACACGGCTCGCCGTGTGCGGCACGCCGTCGCCCGTCGTCTCCCGGGTACCGATGTGCGCCTGTCGTTCCTCGATCTCGATGAGCCGCTGGTGGCCGACGAGCTGGCGGAGATGCGTGGGCGGGTCGTCGTGGTGCCGCTGTTGCTGGCACCCGGCTATCACAGCGACATCGATCTGCCCGAGATCGTCGCCTCGACACGGGCGCCCGGTGATGTGGTGATCACCAGTGTGATCGGCACGACCTCGTTGTCGGCGGCGTTGGCCGATCGTCTCGAACAGGCCGGGCTCGCCGACTCCGACGGCCTCCTCGTCACAGCCGTCGGTTCGACGAATCCCGCTGCCGCGCTGGTCGTCCGGCGACGCGCCGTCGAGCTGTCGACCCGGCTGCACCGCCCGGTCGATGTGGTCTTCGCGACCCGGCTCGGTACCGGTGAGACCGCCCTGCGCACCGCGATCCGACGCCTGCGTGGTGCCGGGGCCGGGCGCATCGCTCTCAGCCCCTACTTCTTGTCCGCAGGCCTGTTGACCGAGCGCGTCGAAACCGCACTGGACCGGCTCGCCCCGGGCGCCCTGGTCGCCGGTCCGCTCGGCGCCCATCCGGATGTGATCGAGGCGATCGCCGATCGCTACACGACGGCGGTGGCCGGCTCTCCTCTCGGAGGTCTGACCGCCGATCACTCGCGATGACGGCCCTGCCCCGGAACCCGCTCGGCCCCGGGACCGCTCAGCTCTCCGAGAGCGCCGCGACCTTGGTGGCCCGCGCGTAGACGGTCTCGCCGGCCTCCAGATTCAGCGCGTTCTGATCGCCGCGGGTGATCTGCGCGGCGAACTCCTCACCCGAGGCCACCGCCACGAGTTCCACCCGGGTTTCGAATCCCAGATTCACCACTCGTTGCACCGTGGCCTTGAGGACCCCGGTGTCCAGGGTCGGGTCCGCAGACGGCCACGCCATCTCCGGGGTGCGCCCGATCCGGATGTCGTGCGGGCGTACCAGTTCGCCGTTGAGTCGCACCGTGGAACCGAGGAACGATGCGACGAACGGGTTGATCGGTCGGTCGTAGAGATCGTCGGGCGCACCGACCTGTTCGATGCGGCCCTTGTTGAGCACGGCGATCCGGTCGGAGACGTCGAGGGCCTCCTGCTGGTCGTGGGTCACCAGCACCGTGGTCACGTGAACCTCTTCGTGCAGGCGGCGCAACCACTTTCGCAGGTCCTCGCGCACCTTGGCGTCGAGTGCGCCGAAGGGCTCGTCGAGGAGCAGCACCTTGGGATCGACGGCCAGGGCGCGGGCCAGGGCCATGCGCTGGCGTTGGCCGCCGGACAACTGCGCGGGAAACCGCCGCTGGAACACGGTGAGCCCGACGACCTCGAGCAACTCGTCGACCTTGGCGTCCACCTCGGCCTTGGGCTTCTTGCGGATCTTCAACCCGAAGGCGATGTTGTCGCGCACGGTGAGGTGTTTGAAGGCCGCGTAGTGCTGGAACACGAATCCGATGTCACGCTTCTGCGGTGACTTCTTGGACACGTCGTTGCCGTTGATGATCACGGTGCCCGAGTCGAGGGTGTCCAGGCCCGCGATCGCCCGCAACAGTGTCGATTTGCCCGACCCCGACGGACCGAGCAGCGAGGTCAATTGGCCGTCGGGGATGTCGATCGAGACATCGTCGAGAGCCGCGAAGTCGCCGTAGCGCTTGTTCGCTCCGATCACCGAGATGGACATGTCACACGCCTTTCTCACGGGCAGAGGCATTTCGGGGGGCCGAACCGTGTGGCGCGGCGTCGTGGTGGACATGCTCGGTGACCACCTGATGGGCGTCGATCGACTCCGGACCGTGCGGCACGGTCAGTTGGGTCTCGACTACCGTGTCGGGCGAGGCCGGACCGTCGGCACCGGTGCCACTGGCATCGGCGACACGGGATTTCGCGCGGCGCTCGATCAGCGACATCAGCACCAGCACGACGATCGCCACGAACATCAACAGCGTCGCCGCCGCGTACGCACCGAACTCGTTGTAGTCGTCGGTGTAGCGCGAGTTGACCAACAGCGTCAGCGTCTGGGAGATACCCGGATAGTTCGACGACACCATGGTGACGGCGCCGTACTCGCCGAGCGCGCGGGCCACCGTGAGCACCACACCGTAGGTCAGGCCCCATCGGATGGCGGGCAGGGTGATCCGCCAGAACACCTGCCACGCATTGGCTCCCAGGGTTGCCGCGGCCTCCTCCTGTTCGGTGCCGATCTCGCGCAGCACCGGCTCGACCTCGCGCGCGACGAACGGCAGTGTGACGAACAGGGTGGCGAGTACCAATCCCGGGAAACCGAAGATCACCCGGAAGCCGAGGCTCTCGACGCCGCCGAACCATCCGCCGTACCCCCACAGCAGGATCAGCGCGACGCCGGCGACGACCGGGGACACCGCGAACGGCAGATCCACCACGGCCTGCAGGACGCCCTTGCCCGGGAATCGTCCGCGCGCCAACGCAAGTGCGGTCAGCACACCGAAGACCACGTTCAGCGGCACGACGATCACCACGATCAGCAGGCTCAGCTGCAACGCCGAGATCGCCGCCGGTGTGGTGATCCATTCCCAGAACTGCACGATGCCGTGTTCGAAGGAGCGATAGAAGATGGTGCCGACCGGCACGATCAACAGGATGAACAGATAGATCAGCGCGATCGCGCGCAGCCCGTATCGGGTCAGGGGCGACACTTTCATCGGTCGGCGTCCTCCCGGGTGGACTGCCGACGGCCCGCGATGCGCAGGATCAGCAGGGTCACGAAGGCGATGAGCAACAGCACCACCGAGATCGCCGCGGCGCTGACCGGCGAATCGATCTCGATCTGTTGCTGGATGTATTGCGAGGCGACCTGGGTGTCGCCGGGAATGTTGCCGCCGATGAGGACCACCGAACCGAATTCCCCGATCGCGCGGGTGAAGGCCAACCCCGCCCCGGTCAGGATCGACGGCAGCAGCGCCGGCAGCACGATCTTGCGGAACGTCGTCCAGTTGCGCGCGCCGAGAACCGCGGCGGCCTCTTCGACGTCGACGTCGAGTTCGAGCAGCACCGGCTGCACCTGTCGCACGACGAACGGCAGTGTGACGAATGTCAGGGCGATGACCAGCGCCGGTTTGGTGGCGTTGAGCTGGATGTCGATCGGACTGTTGGGACCGTAGAGCGACAGCAGCACCAGGCTGGCCACGATGGTCGGTAGGGCGAACGGCAGATCGATGATCGCGTTGACGAATCCCTTGCCGGGGAATTCATCCCGGACCAGCACCCAGGCGATGATGGTTCCGAAGACGACGTTGATCAGCGCCGCGAACACCGAGACGAGCACGGTGATCCACAGGGCGTCGAGTGCGGCGGGCGCGGTGACGGCGTCCCAGAACCCACTCCAGCCGTCGTCGAAGGACTGCACGGTGATCGCGGCCAGCGGCAGCAGCACGATGACGCTGAGCCACAGCCAGGCCAACCCCACGGTGGCCGGGCTGACCCCGGTGAACGTGCGTGCACGTCCCAGGAATCCGCCGGGCGGCGCGGCGTCGGGCGGCGGTGCGCCCGTACCGGGATCGGTCGTCGAGACGTTCGAGGTCACTGTCTGCCCCCTGCGTCGTAGATCTTGGTGATCGCCCCACTGGTGCCGAAGAGCGCCGAGTCGACGGCCTTCCACCCGGTGAGATCCACCCCGTCGTTCTTCGCGGCGGTCCCGGCACCGAGAACCTTGCCCAGCTCCTTGATCGTCCACAGCTTCTCGATGGCCCCCGGGAACAGGTCGCGGGTCTGCTCGGCGATCGCGGGGACGACCGGCCGGAAGCCCTGCTGAGCCCAGATCCGTTGTGCCTCATCGGTGAACAGGAAGCCGACAAACGCGCGGGCGCCGGCGAGGTCGGAGGTCGTGTTGACGATCGCGACCGGATTCTCGATCTTGAACGTCTGCGGCGGAATGAGGTACTCGACCTGGTTTCGCGGACTCGCGGTGGCGTTGGCCCGGTCGAGCATGATGGCTTCGTTCTCGTAGCTGATCAGCACATCGCCCTGCCCCTGCTCGAAGGCCGTGGTGGCCTCGCGACCCGATTTGGGGACCACACGCACATGGTCACGGACGAGCTGGGCGACGTAGTCGAGACCGGCCTGCGGGTTGCGGCCGCCGTCGCTCATCGCCGCGTACGGCGCGAGTAGATTCCATTTGGCCGAACCCGAGCTACCGGGATTCGGGGTCACCACCTGCACCCCGGGCTTCAGCAGGTCGTTCCAGTTGTGGATGTTCTTCGGGTTGCCCTTGCGCACCACGAGCGCCACGACCGAACCGAATGGCGTGCTGTTGTACGGGAATTGGGTCTTCCAGTCCTTGTCCACCAGACCGGCTTTCACCAGGCGGGTGATGTCGGGCTCGACGGAGAGGTTCACGACGTCGGCGGGCACGCGGCGCGCGACCTTGCGGGACTGGTCCCCGGAGGCCCCATAGGAGGCCGAGAAGCCGATGTCGGCGCCTGCGGGGGTTGCCCGGAACGCCGGGATGATGTGGTCGAATCCCGATTTGGGCGTCGCATACGCCACCAGGTCGAGGTGTCGGCTGCCGCTGGAGATGTCGACTCCGTCGGGTTCGTCGGTGGAACCGCCGGCGCACCCGGAGATCAGGACCATCGCGAGGGCCAGCAGACACACCAGCACCGGTGTGCTGCGTCGCGTGACGGTGACAGCACTGCTGGGCACGCTTCTCCCAGGCATGTTGCTCCCGGGCACGTGACCCCCAGGCACGTTACTCACTGACACGTTCCTCCGTGACTGAGGTGGCCATGACGGGCATGACCGGGCTGGGCATGAATCGCGCTCGCCGGGCGGCGGACATCCACCACGTCGGTGGGTCCGTGCCGTCCGGCGGACCGACTCACGCTAGCAACGCGCAAGACGGGTGGGCCGAGCATCACCCACCACCCCTTTACACCGTCGAGCGACGATGCTATCGAGTCAAGAGCCAGGCCAACAGGACCAGAACGATGAGCGCCAGCAACGCCCAGGTCACACGTGAACGGATCACCGACTACAAACCCTTCCTGTCGTCATCGGCGAACCGACGACGATCGATCACCGACATCACGCCGTCGACCAGCGCGTTCAGTGCGATGGCCACGAGGATCGCGCACGGCACCAACACCACGAGGGTGACCAGGAGCTGTGGGACGAAGGCCAGGCCGGTCAGCCATTCCTCCACTCCGTCCCACCAGGCGAGTAGCCCCTTCACCAGTGATCACCTCATCTGTCGCCGATCGTCCCGGGGTTTTGATCAGCGTGATTCGAATTCGTGGATCGTGCGATCCGGTCTCGCTCGGCGCCTGCCCCGGGCCGTTCGCCATCATAGGCCCCGACCCGGTCGACTCAGTCCGGTGCGTCCAGCCGCCAGGGTTCGTAGGCGCGTGGGTCGTCGATCGGCTCCATGTGAATCGTGACCCGAAGGTGGTCGAGAGTCGCGTGCAGTTCGTCCTCCACCGCCTCGGCGAGGTCGTGGCCGCGATCGATCGTCCATTCGCCCGGCACGAGCATGTGCAACTGGACGAATCGCTCGTGACCGGCCTCGCGGGTGCGGACGTCGTGGAAATCGACCTTCTCCGAACGGAATCGGTCGAGGACGCCGGAGATCTTCACCAGGTCGGCGGCGGGCAGCGCCGCATCGAGCAGTCCGTCACCGGATCGCCATACCAGGCGCCCGCCGACGAACAAGATGTTGATCGCAACCAGGATCGCCACGATCGAATCCAGCGGCTGCCATCCGGTCACCAGGACCAGGAACACACCGACGACCACCCCGACCGTCGTCCACACATCGGTCAGCAGATGTTTGCCATCGGCTTCCAGTGTCATCGACCGATACCGCTTGCCCGCTCGCAGCAACAGCACCGCGACCGCACCGTTGAGGACCGTGGCGGCCACCGAGATCAGCAGACCCAGCCCCACCGACTCGAGTTCGGCCGGGTGGGCGAGTCGCTCGGCGGCCGCGACGACGATCGCCACGGCGGCCGCGACGATGAGCACCCCCTCGAAGACCGCCGAGAAGTACTCGGCCTTGGAATGGCCGAAGTTGTGCTCGGCATCGGCGGGACGCGCGACGACCCGCAGCGCGAGGAATGCTGCGATCGCCGCCGCCAGGTTGACCAGTGACTCGAGGGCATCGGACAGCAGACCGACCGATCCGCTGATCCGCCACGCGAGCAGCTTCATGACGATCACCACGATCGCGGTGACGATACTGAGCAGCGCGTAGCGCGTCAGATCCTGGCGCGCCTCGACGGACCCGGAAGCCATGGATTCATTGGACCACGAGTACCCCGACCACGAGCACCGAGGCGCTCACCCGCTCACGACGCTCGGGTCCGGCGCCCCACGGGTCGCCAGCAGATTCTCGATCGCCTTCTCGGTGTAGACCCGATAGCCGAAGTCTGGCCGGTAGCCGTGGATCTCGGGGGTGTCGAGCGTGGTGATGAATTCGAGGATGTTCGCACTGAAGACCTGCCCGGGCACGAGGACGGGGAACCCGGGTGGGTAGGGGGTGACGAAGGTCGCCGACACCACGTCCCGTCCCGAGGCGATCCGCTCGAGAATCTTGTCGGCCGAGAGGTATTCGCAATTGGCGTCGTCGTAGGCGAGGTAGAACGCGGTACGCACGTCACCTTCCGGTGTCTGTTCGGTGCCGGAGGTGTCGCGGAAAGCCGGGTGGAATCCGCTGAAGTCGGGCATTGCGGGCGCTCGTTCGGTCAGCCGGCGGACCGTCTGCTCGAATCGCGCGCGCTCATCGATCCCCATCTCCTCGACGTTCTCGTCGAGCTCCCGGACGATGTTGACCATCACTTCGACGAGGAAGGCCACCGAGCTTCGTGTGGTGCCGATGTTGGTCATGAACAACACGGTGTTGCGCGAGGTCTTGTTGATCTGGACCCCGTACCGATCCATCAGTTGTTCACGCTTGAAGGTGTCACCGTCGTAACCGGTGCGCCCGATGGACAAGGTGATCCGCGACGGGTCAAGGACGAATTCGTCTTGGCTCCATGCGGTTTGCATGTTCCGTAGGCCCGACCGTAACGGCTGATCGATGCGTGAGGGCCGATGGGCGACCGGGATGAGGTCACTCGTGCGCAGACACCGGACGTAGCGTGCCAGCAACGGATGGTTGTCGATGGCATCGCGAAGGCGCATTGCGTTCTCGATCTGCCGCTGGACGAGTTCGACACCTTCGAGCGCCACCTGGCGTCGACCGAGATCCAATGACGCGAGGATCTGGTAATTCGGCGAGGTCGAGGTGTGTGCCATATAGGCCTCGTGGAATGCCTCGGCAACCTTCTGGTCGAAGTCCTGGTCGAAGACGTGGATCATCGAACCCTGTCGCAACGACGTCAACGTCTTGTGGGTGGATTGCGTCGCGTACACCCGGACTCGTGCGAGGGCTGGGTCGGGCCGCAACCTCGTGCGCAGCAATTCTTCGTCGGTGACCTCGGAGTGTGCGGAGAGGTGGTCCTCGTAGGACGCCCGGTACCCCGGATCGGCGAAACGCCGACGAAGTTCGGCCGCACTGTGCATCCCGATCCAGTTTCCCGGCACGACGAAGCGCAAGGAGCTTGCCCTTGATCTCCTGCATCGGTACCGCGCCGTACATCGAGAAGTCGGGCAGCGGATAGGCTTCGAGATAGGTCACCTGCGCGCCGGCGAGCAGCATGCCGTAATGGTGGGACTGGTGGCAGTTGCGGTCAAGCAGCACGATGTCGCCCGGCGCAACGAGCGACTGGGTCACGATCTTGTTGGCGGTCGATGTGCCGTTGGTGACGAAGTACGTGTGCCTACTGCCGTAGATCTTGCCGGCCAGTTCCTGCGCGTCGCGCAGCGGCCCGGTCGGTTCGAGGAGCGAATCGAGACCCCCGCACGTCGCCGATGTCTCGGCCATGAACACATTGAGCCCGTAGAAACTCACCATGTCCTGAATCCAATGCGACCCCACGATCGACTTGCCCTGGGAAATGGGCAGGGCGTGGAAAACCCCCGTGGGTCGGTGACTGTATTCCTTGAGTGCGCTGAAGAACGGCGTCCGGTAGCGCTCGGCAACACCATGCAACAGACTCAGGTGCAACTCCAGAACGCCCTCGCGGGCATGGAATACCCGGCGGAAGTGTGCGCCGAGCCTGCCCGCCATGTCCTCGACCTCGATCTCGGTCATCAGGTAGAGGTCGAGTTCGGGTCGCAGACCACTCAGTGCGCCGGCCAGGATCTGCGCGCGTTCCTCGGGTGAGAGATGTTGCGCCAACGACTCGGACAACTCACGATCGGCGAAGTCGTCGAGGCCGGTGAGATCTCGGGCGGACGCGTGCGAGAACCGGCGACGGATCACCACCGCCTGCAGGTTCGCGTTGAGCCGAGCAGCGATCATCGCCTCCTCGCCGCTTCCGACGACGACGAGCTCGTAGGCACACTGATCGTCGGGGCGGCGCCAGCTGCGGACCTCTTCTCGCAACGCACGTTCGGCCGCCTCGGTCATCGACTCGACGACCAGGACCTCGAAGTACAACTGGCCCTGCGCATTCACCGGTCGATGCTCGATCTCACGAGGATCGGTCGGGAACATTCCCGCATCCTTGTCGGCCATGGCGTCTGCGTCTCGGTGACGGTAGAACTCCGTGGTCAACGCATTGTTGATGTCGGCCACCATCTTGCCGAAGTGACGATGATCCCCGGAGCCGAAACGGCGCTGCAGTCGCGCGAAACGCGACGGACCCGGAAAAGCCCAATAGGGTTCGAGCGTGGCCAGTTCGGTGATCAGACCGCGACAGATCTCCAGATATCGCTCACGCCGCTCGCCGACGGTATCCGGGCGATTGAGACGATCGGCCGCTTCGTCGAGGCGGCACCACAGATCGCCGCGCAGTTGCCAGACACTGTTGTAGGCGTGACCGTTCTCGACCATGGCAAACCCTCTCGACGCCGGGTATCCCAGAGTCGGCGCCCCGAGGGTCGAGCAGGCGAATGCCGATCGAACATGCGATGGCGTTCTGGTGAGCGGCCCATCACCAGCTCACCGGCTGCTGGTCACACGTCCTCGGTGACCAGCCCGCGCCGTCGCATCAACGGCCCGATTTCGGGCTTGTGTCCGATCAACTCCTCATGCGACACAAGCGGATCCACGCTGTTGCCGCGGGACAGCGTCGAGGCGGCAAAGCGGGCACCGTTCTCCCGGCGCAAACCGCCCTCGGCGAGGAACCACCGTTCGGTCTCGGCGTCGAGCACCTCCGACCAGATGTAGGAGTAGTAGCCGGCCGAGTAACCGCCGCCGAAGATGTGATTGAAGTAGGCGCTGCGGTAGCGGGGTGGGATCAGGTCGGTCCCGATGCCGGCGGCGCGCAGGGCTTGCCTCTCGAATGCCTCGACGTCGTCGACCGCCTCGGCGTCGGCGACCGACAGTCGGTGCCAGGCCAGATCGAGTGCCGACGCGGCGAGATACTCGATGGTGCCGTGGGCGGTGTCGGCACCGGTGTTGGCCCGTGCGGCGTCGGCGAGTTCGGCGGGAATCGGCTCCCCCGTCTCGTGGTGGCGCGCATAGTGGGCGAGGACACCGGGGTGCAACGCCCACATCTCGTTGACCTGCGAGGGGAATTCGACGAAGTCCCGCGGCACCGACGTCCCCGACTGCGACGGATACTCGACGGCCGAGAGCAGGCCGTGTAGTGCGTGACCGAATTCGTGGAACAGCGTGGTCAATTGATCGATGCTCAGCAGAGCAGGTTGTCCCGCATCGGGTTTGGGGATGTTCAACACGTTGACGATGACGGGTTGGGTCGCCAGCAGAGACGACTGATCGACGATGTTGTTCATCCACGCCCCGCCCCGCTTGGACGGCCGCGCGAAATAGTCACCCAGGAACAGCCCGATGCTGTCACCGGACTCGTCGAAGACCTCCCAGATGCGCACATCGGGGTGGTAGGCGCGCAGATCCGGGCGCTCGGTGAAGCTCAATCCGTAGAGGACACCCGCCGCGTAGAACACACCGCGCGTGATCACGGTGTCGAGCTCGCAGTAGTCGGCGAATGCGTCGAGATCCACCTCGGAACGTGAACGACGTTGCCGCGCAAGCCAATAGGTGAGGTCGGCGGCACCGATCCGGACGTCCGGGTCGACGCCGCGTGCAAACTCGGTCAGCGCGGCGATCTCCCGCTCCCCCGCGGTGGTCGCCGAGCCGATCAACTCGGTCAGCAACTGCTCCACGGCCGTCGCATCGGGCGCGGTCTGCTCGGCGATCACATAGTCGGCGTGATCGCGATAGCCGATTAGTTGTGCGCGCCGGGCACGCAGCACGACGATCTCGCGCAGCAACTCCCGCGTGTCGAACTCGTTGTCGCGCGCGCATCGGGAGATCGAGGCGTCGAAGACCCGCTGCCGGGTCCGCGGATCGGACAGTTCGGTCAGCACGGACTGACTCGTGGGCAGTTCCAGGCTGATCAGGTAGCCGGACTCGTGACCGGCCTCGGCCGCGGCACGCCGCGCCGAGGCGATCTGGCCGGCGCCGAGCCCGTCGAGCTGGGAGACGTCGTCGACGAGCACCGCCGAGGCATTGGTGTCGTCGAGGATCTTCTGTGAGAACGTGGTCGTCAGATACGCCAGGCGCGAAGAGATCTCACGCATCTGGGTCTGCCCGGACGCATCGAGACCCGCACCCGCGCGTACGGCATCGCGGTAACTCTTGTCGAGGAGACGGCGCTGCGGCTCGGTCAGTCCGAGTTCCTCGGCGCGCCCGTGCAGGTCCGAGATCCGGGCGAACAGCGCCGGGTTCATCGCGATGGTGTTCGCGTGATCGGTCAGCCGCGTGGACAACTCCTGGGAGATCTCGTTGCGCCGCGGATTGGTGTCGGGGCCGACGAGGTTGAAGAAGACACCCGCGGCGCGGGCCAGATCGCGGCCCGACAACTCGAGCGCCTCCACGGTGTTGGCGAAGGTCGGCGGTTGCTGGTTGTCGGCGATCGCGGCGACCTCGTCGAGGTGGGTGCCCATGGCCTCGGTGAAGGCGGGCAGGAAGTCCTCGTCGGAGATCGATGCGAAGTCTGGCAGTCCGTGCGGTAAATCGCTTTCCGCGAGAACGGGATTCATACTCGGTCCACCGGCGGTCATCATTTCCCCTTCGGCTTGTCGCCCTGCGAATCGGTGGACAACGCCGCCACGAAAGCCTCCTGCGGCACGTCGACCCGCCCGATGGTCTTCATGCGCTTCTTGCCTTCCTTCTGCTTCTCGAGCAGTTTGCGTTTACGGCTGATGTCGCCGCCGTAGCATTTGGCCAGCACGTCCTTGCGGATCGCTCGAATGTTCTCGCGCGCAATGATCTTCGACCCGATGGCGGCCTGGATCGGCACCTCGTACTGCTGGCGCGGGATGAGCTCCTTGAGTTTGATCGCCATCTTGTTGCCGTAGGTGTAGGCGGCATCGCGGTGCACGATCGCACTGAAGGCGTCGACCGCCTCGCCCTGCAACAAGATGTCCACCTTGACCAGATCGGCCTCCTGCTCACCGGCCTCCTCGTAGTCGAGACTCGCGTATCCGCGGGTCCGGGATTTCAATGAATCGAAGAAGTCGAAGATGATTTCGGCCATCGGCATGGTGTAGCGCATCTCCACCCGGGTCTCCGAGAGATAGTCCATGCCGCCGAGTTCGCCGCGCCGCGACTGGCACAACTCCATGATGGCGCCGATGAACTCACTCGGCGCGATGATCGTGGTCTTGACGATGGGCTCGAAGATGTTGCGCGCCTTTCCTTCCGGCCAATCCGACGGGTTGGTGACGATGTGCTCGGCGCCGTCTTCCATGACCACCCGGTACACCACGTTGGGTGCCGTCGAGATGAGGTCGAGATCGAATTCGCGCTCGAGTCGCTCACGGGTGATCTCCATGTGCAGCAGGCCGAGGAACCCGCAGCGGAACCCGAACCCGAGGGCGACCGAGGTCTCCGGGTCATAGGTGAGCGCAGCGTCGTTGAGCTGCAGTTTGTCCAGCGCATCGCGGAGCACCGGGTAGTCGGATCCGTCCACCGGATACAGGCCGGAGTAGACCATCGGTCGAGGCTCGCGATATCCGGTGAGCGGCTCTTCGGCACCGTGCCGGGCCGTGGTCACGGTGTCGCCGACCTTGGACTGCCGCACATCTTTCACACCGGTGATCAGGTAACCGACCTCACCGACGCCAAGCCCCTTGGACGGCTTGGGCTCGGGGGAGACGATGCCGACCTCGAGCAGTTCGTGGGTGGCGCCGGTGGACATCATCGCGATCTTCTCGCGCGGCACGATCGCGCCGTCGACCACACGCACATAGGTGACGACGCCCCGATAGGTGTCGTAGACGGAGTCGAAGATCATCGCGCGCGCCGGTGCGTCCGGGTCGCCCTGCGGCGCCGGGACCTGGCGGATCACCTCGTCGAGCAGCGCAGGCACACCCGCGCCGGTCTTACCCGAGACCCGCAGCACCTCGTCGGCCTCGCACCCGATGATGTGGGCGATCTCGGCGGCGTAGCGATCGGGATCGGCCGCGGGCAGGTCGATCTTGTTGAGCACCGGGATGATGGTCAGGTCGTTGTCCATCGCGAGGTAGAGATTGGCCAGGGTCTGCGCCTCGATGCCCTGTGCGGCATCGACCAACAGCACGGCACCCTCGCAGGCCTCGAGCGCGCGCGACACCTCGTAGGTGAAGTCGACGTGGCCGGGGGTGTCGATGAGGTGCAGCACGAAGTTCTCGTCGGTGCCGTCGGCACCGGTCACCGTCCACGGCAGCCGGACGTTCTGTGCCTTGATGGTGATGCCGCGTTCGCGCTCGATGTCCATCCGGTCGAGGTACTGCGCCCGCATGTCCCGATCCGAGACCACCCCGGTGAGCTGCAACATCCGATCGGCGAGGGTGGACTTCCCGTGGTCGATGTGCGCGATGATGCAGAAGTTCCTGATCTGCGCGGGATCGGTGAACGTGGTGTCGGCGAAGGTGGGAATCGGACTACTCCTCGGTGGTAACACGGTGCTGCGTCGTACCAGTTTCTCATGACCTCGGTTCCACACGACCTCGGTGCGGACCCGACCCGATCACCCCGGAACCCCCGACAGCGCCCGCTCCACCCTCGACAGCGCTCTTCTGACCGCCGACAGCGCCCGGCGCGTGCCGCGCGATACCGTGTCGCTGTGGCGGCGAACACCGGAATCGAACCCTACGACGAGGGCTCGGTCGTGGCGACCATCCATCATCCCGAGCAGACGCCGCGGGCGAGCGTCGTCCTGGCACACGGCGCCGGGGGCAACCGGGACACCGCGATACTGCTGGCCTACGCGAGTGAACTCGCCGGCCGCGGATTCGCGGTGGCCCGGATCGACCTGCCCTACCGCCAGCGCCGCCCCAAGGGACCGCCGAGCCCCTCGACCGCGGCCGCCGACCGCGACGGTATACGTGTCGCCTGCGCGGCCTTTCGGTCGTTGTCGGCGGGCCCGCTGGTCGTCGGCGGCCATTCCTACGGCGGTCGGCAGGCCTCGATGGTGCTCGCCGAGGACGGCGCTGAGGTGGCCGACGGCCTGTTGTTGAGCTCCTACCCGTTGCACCCGCCGGGAAAACCCGAGAAGGCCCGCACCGAGCATCTGCCGTCGATCACCGTCCCGACGCTCGTCGTGCACGGCAGCACCGATCCGTTCGCCACGACCGACGAGATCGGTGCGGCGATCGACCTGATCCCCGCCCCGACCCGGCTGGTGGAGATCGCCAAGGCGGGCCACAGCCTCGACCCGACGAAGAAACCGACGGCTCCCCTCGCCGCCGACGCGGTCGAGCACTTCCTGCTCCGGGAGATCAGCGCATGATGGGAGATCCGCGCATGAGCCGCCGCGCCGTGCGTCCCACCGCCGAGGTGGCCCGCTCCATCAGCTACTCCCCCGACCTCGACGGAGATGCCGATCCCGGCGAGATCGTCTGGACCTGGGTCGAATTCGAGGAAGATCCGTCACAGGGCAAGGATCGGCCGGTACTGGTCGTCGGCCGCGACCCGGCCGAGAACCCTACAGCCGATGCCGGCCCCGCCGGCAGCGGCACGGCGGAGCACGTCCTCGCGCTCATGCTGTCCAGCAAGGATCATCACCGCGACGACGACAACTGGCTCTCGATCGGCGCGGGCGGCTGGGACTCCGACCATCGCGAGAGCTTCATCCGCCTCGACCGCGTGCTCGTCGTCGACGCCGATGGCATCCGACGCGAGGGCGCGATCCTGGACCGAGCCCGATTCGACAGGGTCGCAACGCAACTGCGCGATCGGTTCGGCTGGCGGTGATCACGCCAGTCGTGTGATCTCCACGACGACGTCGAGGTCGGTGGCCTGACCCCCGGTGTAGATGCCCTTGAGCGGCGAGACGTCGGAGTAGTCGCGACCCACGCCCACCGACACGTGCTGTTCGGTGATCTCGGTGAAGTTGGTCGGGTCGAATCCCCACCACCCACCGGTCCAGGCCTCGATCCATGCATGGCTCTGACCTTCGACCGTCTTGTCCACGGCCGCATTGGGTTTCGGATGCAAGTACCCCGAGACATAGCGGGACGGGATACCCAGACCGCGCAACATCAGCAGGGTCAGGTGGGCGTAGTCCTGGCACACGCCCTTGCGCTCGTTCCACGCGTCGACCGCGGTGGTGTGCACACCGGTGGTACCCGGGACATACTGCATCTCGTCGTAGACGTAGCGGCACACCGCCTCGACGGCCTCCTCGGGATCGAGGCCCTTGGTCAGCCGCTTGGCGGTCGCCACCAGACTGCGGTTGCGGGGCACATACGGCGTGTTCGAAAGCGCCTCGTCATAGCGGTCCTCGACCTCCTCGTTGCGGATACCGTCCCACTCACGTTTGCGGTCGTCCTCCGGGCGTTCGCCGGGTTCGGTCTCCACCACCGACATCCCCGAAACCTCGAGTTCCTCGTGCGGCGCATGCAGATCGAAGGCGGTAACCGCGGTTCCCCAATAGTCGGTATAGCGGTACGAGCGGGTCGCCGGGACGGTCTCCACACGGTTGACGATGACGTTCTGCCTGCTGTCGCTGCGCGGTGTCAGCCGGGCCTCGTTGTAGGACGAGGTGACCGGGCTCTGGTAGGCGAAGCCCGTCGAATGCACGACCCTCAGTCGCCAGCTCACAGTTCACTCTCCTCGATGACATGTTCCTCACCGTCGCTGACGCGGGCATCGGCCCACGACACGTATGGCGACACATGGAAGTACTGGGCGGTGACCGCCTCGTTGACCGCACGACAGGTGTCCTGCAGATCGAGCAGCCGCTCCTGCAATCCGTCGAGCAGATCACCCGGCTCCAGAAACTCCAGCGAGCTGCGCGCCCGCCCGAGCAGGAGCAGCGCCTCGGCCTGGGCGCCGGTGCGGCTCGGGCCCTTCTCCAGATCGGCCAGATTGTGTTCGGCGACGCTGAGTGCATGGAACACCGACCGCGGGAAAAGCCGGTCCAGCAACATGAATTCGACGATGTTCTCGGCGTTGATGACGCCACGGTAGGTGCGCAGGAAGGTGTCGTGCGCACCGGCGGACACCAGCACGTTGACCCACGCGGGCGAACCGGCGCGGTCCCCGGCACGCGCGAGCAGCATGCGGATGGTCATGTCGACCCGCTCCACCGACCGACCCAGCAGCAGGTAGCGGTAGCCGTCGTCGTGGCTGAGCGTGGCGTCGGCGAGTCCGGCGAACATCGCGGCGCGATTCTTCACATACGACAAGAATTCATGGGGACCCAGGCGGCGGGATCGGCGCTCGGCGTCGGCCAGACCGTTATAGGTGGTGTTGAGACACTCCCACATCTCGCTCGAGGTGACTTCGCGTGCGCCCCTGGCATTCTCGCGGGCCGAGCGGATCAGGTCGACGATCGATCCGGTCGACTCCTTGGCGTAGGCGACACGCTCGGTCAGCGACCAGACATCGAGATCGGTTTCACTGGCGGGCGCGTCGAGTCCCAGGACCTGAATGACCAGCCGCACCGACGAGTCTACGTCGGCGGTGGCGTCCTCGAGCAATTGGTGGATCGCGACATCGAGCAGACGTGCCATGTCGTCGGCACGCTCGACGTATCGCCCGATCCAGTAGAGCGATTCGGCGTTGCGGGCCAACATCATCGGGCGTCACCGTCCTGGGTCGGCACCACTGGTGACGGCTGGGTCTGGGTCATCTGGGTCTGGGTCATCTGGGTCTGGGTCATCGAACCCAGAGTTTGTGTCTGTGTGGCCGAGCACATGCCGGCACCTTGCTGTTGTTGCTGCTGTTGGGTTTGCGCCACCAACGGGTCCGGCGCGCTCTCGGCGGGCCGGGCCGCGGCGACACCGCTCTTGGTGACGACCTTGGCGCCGGCGAGTTCTCGTTCGCCCTCGGAGCTGCGGGTCGCGAGCACCCAGGTGTCCTTCGACCCGCCGCCCTGACTGGAGTTGACGACCAGCGATCCCTCCGGCAACGCCACCCGGGTCAGCCCGCCGGGCAGGACCCACACCGACTCACCGTCGTTGACCGCGAACGGGCGCAGGTCGACGTGACGCGGGCTCAGGTTGTCGCCCGCCTTGGTCGGCACGGTCGAAAGTTGCACCACGGGCTGTGCGATCCATCCGCGCGGATCGTTACGCACCTTTCGGGCCAACGTGTCGAGTTCGGCCCGGGTAGCGTCGGGACCGAAGACGATCCCGTAACCGCCTGATCCCTCAACGGGTTTCACCACCAGCTCGTCGATGCGATCGAGGACCTCCTCGCATTCCTCGGGAAGCCAGCACCGCAGCGTGTCGACATTGGCGATGATCGGTTTCTCGCCGAGGTAGTAGTCGATGATCTCCGGCACGTAGGTGTAGATCAACTTGTCGTCGCCGACGCCGTTGCCCACCGCCGAGGAGATCACCACGTTGCCCGCGCGCGCCGCATTGAGCAGGCCGGCGACCCCGAGCATCGAATCCGGCCGGAACTGCATCGGATCGAGGAAGTCGTCGTCGATGCGCCGGTAGATGACGTCGACACGCTGCTCGCCCTCGGTGGTGCGCATGTAGACGACGTTGTCGCGGCAGAACAGGTCACGTCCCTCGACGAGTTCGACGCCCATCAGTCGAGCGAGCAGTGAGTGCTCGAAGTAGGCCGAGTTGGCCACGCCCGGCGTGAGGACCACGATGTTCGGGTCGGCCTCGTTGAAGGCCGCCGAGGCCCGTAGCGCGCGCAGCAGATGGCTCGGATAATCGGCGACCGCGCGGACCTTGTGCGAGGAGAACAGGTCCGGGAACACCCGGGCCATGGTGCGCCGGTTCTCCATCACATAGGACACACCCGACGGTGAGCGCAGATTGTCCTCGAGCACCCGGAAATCGCCGTTGGCGTCACGGACCAGGTCGATTCCGGCGACGTGGATCCGGACGCCGTTGGGCGGCCGGATGTTTGCGGCCTGCCGGTGGAAGTGCTCACAGGAATGCACGAGCCGCTTGGGTAGAACCCCGTCGCGCAGGATCTCCTGCTCGCCGTAGACGTCGTCGAGAAACAACTCGAGCGCCTGCACGCGCTGGGTGATACCGGCCTCGAGTTTGGACCACTCCGATGCCGAAATCACCCGCGGCACAACGTCCAACGGGAACGGTCGCTCCTTGCCCGAGAGGGAGAAGGTGATGCCCTGGTCGATGAAGGCGCGACCGAGCGCGTCGATACGGCCCTCGATGTCGGCGCGCTCGGATTCGGCCATCACCTTGAAGATCCCCCGGTAGGCCGATCGGACCTCACCCTGGTGATCGAACATCTCGTCGTAGGCCACACCGAAGGACTTCGCCGCCTCGTAATCCGCGAAAATCCCTGTTTCCGTGGGCTTTACGGAGGTGGTGGCGGTCTTCGCCCGGCCCGTCCGCCCATTCGACGCCGGCTTGCCGTCCGGTTTCGCGGTCGACGTCCGATTCGCGGCCGTCTTCGCCGAAGAGGTCTTACGCGCCTTCTTCGCGGGCGTGTCCGTCGGTGCAGGGCTCATAACCTGACATGTTGCCTCAGATTCAACGATTCGGCATGGTGGTCCGCGGACCCCGACACCCCCGCCGACCCGAGCAATCGGCCGACGCGCGACTCAGCCGCCGATCGTGCGCCGTAGGGCCAGGACCCGTCGGCGCGCTCGCCGCACCAGATTCATCGCACGCGTTTGCGCGGCCGGGCGTGTCACCGGCGTCGGCGCCCGGATGATCATCTCGGCCAATGTGTCGAGTGCCGCGGTGAGGACCTCCTCGGCCTGCGGTGCCGCCGCGGCGTCGTCGCGCTCGCGCGGCACCTGCAGGTCGTCGAGCGAGCCGACCACCGGATAGCCCGCAGATCGCAGCCCGGTGATCATCTCGGCGGACCGATCCGCAGCCCATGCCCGCTGTTCGGCTGACAAGCCGTGCGGAGCACCGTCGGACCGGCCCGACATGATGTGGGCGACGACCTGCTCCTTGAGGACCCGCTCGTATCGCTGCCACTCCACGACGTCGGGCTGCAACCGGGTGTTGAGCAGGCGCAGCATCTCGGTCTGGGCCGCCGACAGAGACGTGTTGAGGTCCGGGACCGGAACCGTCAACGGTGCCGGGTCGACACCGAGCACCGACAGGAATCGCTCCCACAGACCGTCGCCGTCACCACGGATGCGTGGCACGGTCACCACGTGCACCCGCTCGGCGCCGACCACCTCCGACCAGCGGGCCAGGACGCGCACATGATCCTGGAACTCCCAGAACGGCTCCTCCTCCGGCACGTCACCGGGCCCCCCGCCCCGACCGTCCGGCGGCGCCGCATGTGCCCGCACCGAGGTCACGAACTCGTCGAACGAGGCACGACGCTGGTTCTTGACGTTCTCCTGCCAGACCGACGGCAACTGACGCGCCAGATCTCGGACGGTCGCGATGACATGGACCTCGTCGGCGAAAGACAGATCCGCGACGAGGCGCCGCGCCTGATCGACGGTGGCGGTGGCGAACAGTTCGTGGGAGACCAACGAGGTCTGGGGCCACGGTCGCATCTGCCCGACCATCGACGCCCACGTCCGCGCATGGGCCGGATCGACCCAGTCGAGGTAGCGGTCGGGCTGCAGATGTGCGGCGGCGTGGAAGTGGTCGGAGATCTCGTTGCCCGGGTACAGCAGCCCCGACTCCTGCAGGGCGAGGTCACGGTTGTGCCAGAGCCGATCCTGTAGGTGCGTGGTACCGGTCTTGGGCAACCCGATGTGGATGTAGACGACGGACATG
>NZ_MVPX01000295.1:0-1925 GCF_002043085.1 Gordonia sp. i37
CCGATCGCCCGCCGCGATTTTGGGGGCAGGTGTCCGGCTGGTAAACTCGATCGCTGTCGCAGTGTCGCCCGACCCCGACCATCGGAATCGGGTCCGGCCTGCTCGGGAGCGTCTGGAGATCCGGCCCGAGCCCATCGATCACCGATCGGGGTTCGTCGGGTTCATCGCAACCCGACGAGACACGACCGAAAAGCACGAACACCAGACACACGAACTACACAGACGAGGTACACACGCGTGGCAAACATCAAGTCCCAGGTCAAGCGCAACCGCACCAACGAGATCCGTCGGCAGCGCAACCAGTCGGTCAAGTCGTCCCTGCGCACCGCGATCCGCGGTTTCCGTGAGGCCGTGGACGCCGGCGACAAGGACAAGGCCGGCGAGCTGCTGGTGACCACCAGCCGCAAGCTCGACAAGGCCGCCAGCAAGGGCGTCATCCACGCCAACCAGGCCGCCAACAAGAAGTCGGCAATGGCACTCGCCCTCAACAAGCTCTGAACCGTCAGCAAGCCCTGAACCGTCTGCAACCCTGACTGGTCAGAGCGATCTGATTCGCCGGCACGCCTTCCCGACTGCGAGCGCCTGAAACGGCTGCTGCGGCCCGGAGGGATTCGAGGCGTTTCTTCTCCTGCACTTCACCCCGGTGATCCCCACGCGGTCACCGGGGTGAAGTGCGTGGGTCGTCACCCATCCCCTACCCCGCGCGTCGGCGACCCGCGGGTCGCAGTCCCGCGACCCGGACCACCGCATCGGTCAACGCGAAATCCGCGTCCGCGGCCTGTCCCTTGACATCCCCGTTGAGTGCGGCGACGACCACCACCGCCGCGGCAATCGACTCCGAATCCCACGCCCGCCCCTGGGCCTGGGCGTTCTTCACCCGGCGCGGCGACATGCCCAATTCGGCTGCCGCGGAGGCATCGACGTTCCCGAGGGCACGCACACGCGCGATCGCATGCACCGCCTCGGCCAAGGCATCGGCCAGCAGCACCCGCGGGACACCGTGGTGCAACGCCCACGCCAGTGACTCGAGCGCACCCGCGCGGTCTCCGGCAACCGCCTTGTCGGCGACCTCGAAGCCACTCACTTCCGGGCGGCCCTGGTAGTACAGCCGCACCGACTCCTCGTCGACCTTGCCGCCGGTATCGGCGACGAGCTGGCTGCACGCGGCCGCCAGTTCACGCAACTGGGCGCCGACGGATTCGACGATCACCTCCACCACATCGTTGGAGACCCGCACTCCCAGGGTCCGGAACTCGTTGCGGACAAACGTCATACGCTCCGACGGCCACCGCGGCGCCACACACTCGTGCACCGTGGCGTCGGCCTTGCGAAGATCCGTGGCAAGCGACTTCGCGCGGCCTCCCCCCGTGTGGATCACCAGCAGGGTGATGCCCTCGGGCAGCGCCCGTGCCGTCTCGGAGATCAGCGCCGCCGGCTGCTTACCGGCATCGGCAGCCGACTCGACGACCACCACCCGCTCGTCGGCGAACAACGACGGGCTCAGCAATTCCGCGAGTTCCGGGCCGGTGACGTCACCGGCACGCACCCTGGTCACCGGGACGTCGGTCCCGGCTGCCGCCGACCGCTGCGCCACCACATCGTCGATGACACGGCCGGTGAGGAAGTCGTCGTCCCCGAGGAGCAGATGCAGACGTTCGGTCACGGGCCCCATCGTGCCAGACCCCGCCGACACCGCAGCACCGCGATCCGCACCGAGTCGGCGTCGATGTGGCGGACCGCCGCAGCGACGGCGACGATCACGGCCGAGCACATCAGCGACACCATCACCCCGGGCCAGCCCTCCGGTATCCCGATCACCGCCCACCGCCACGACCCGAGGCGATCGGCACACGTGATCATCCACCACACCTCCGGTGCCATGGCGCGGATCAGCAACTCCGACACCATCATCGGGATTCCGTCCA
>NZ_MVPX01000296.1:0-1302 GCF_002043085.1 Gordonia sp. i37
TCATCCACCACACCTCCGGTGCCATGGCGCGGATCAGCAACTCCGACACCATCATCGGGATTCCGTCCCCCCTTCCGAACGCCCCGATCAGCGCTGCCGCGGTGCCGACGATCCCGACGACGGCCACCACGGGCGCAACCGCCACGTTCGCCAGCACGGTGACCAGACTGAGGGTGCCGGACAGGTACGCGATCATCGGGGAGGTGGTCACCGCGGCGGCAACGGCCATCGCCGTCACCTCGGCGATCCCGGCGGGCACCCGGACCGCGCGCAGCGCATCCCGGATACCCGGGGCGACCATCACGAGGCCCGCCGTGGCAACGACCGACAGCACGAATCCCGGTTCTCGGGCCAGCTCCGGCCACCACAACACGCCCCCGATGACGGCCGCGCCGAGCGCGGGCAACGCCTGCGAACGCCGCGAACTCAGCAATGCCAGCAGGCCCACCCCACCCATCATCGCCGCGCGCAGCACGCTCGGTGACGGACGCACGAGGATGACGAAGCCGACGATCGTCAGGGCACCGGCGACGGCCACGACCTTCGGTGACGCGCCGGCCAACCGGAACGCGAAGATCACCGCGCCGCACACCACCGCGAAGTTGGCGCCGGAGACCGCGGTCAGATGGAGCAGACCGGCAGCCCGGAAGTCGTCGCGAACCTCCGACGACAGCGCGCTCTCGTCGCCGAGGACCAGACCCGGGAACAATCCCGACGCCTCCGGCGACAACGCCCGTACGGCGCTGCGCTGCAACCGTTCCCGGATGTGACCGGCGACCCGCTGGTGCGGCGGGGGCCGTCCCAGCAACGTCGGTGCCCCCGACTCCGTCACCCGCGCGACGACGAGTTCTCCCGGCGGCGGCGGACGTACGGTCACCAGGACCCGCACACGTTGCCCCGGAAGCACACCCGCCCATGACTGTGCCCGACCAACGAGTTCGGCCCCTGCCGTGGACACCGATCGCCGTGCGACGGCGTCGATCTCGACCCGGGCCCGCACCATCCCCGCCGCGGCGGGACCGAACGCCACCGGGTCCTCACGCAGCGTCAGCCACATCGTCGCCTTGCCGTGCATCTCGTGCACCGGATGACGGTCACGGATTTCCAGCCGCAACGCCATCGCCGTCGCACACGTGGCAGCGAGCACCGCACACACCACTGCCGGGCCGGCGATCTTCCATCCCAGGCGACGCGTCCGCCACATCAGCACGACGACGACCGCGACCACCGTCGAGGACACCGCGATCATCACCGCCACGCGCACCGTGGCGCCGAGGCATACCGCCGTGATGATCCACACCA
>NZ_MVPX01000297.1:0-337 GCF_002043085.1 Gordonia sp. i37
AGGACACCGCGATCATCACCGCCACGCGCACCGTGGCGCCGAGGCATACCGCCGTGATGATCCACACCCCCACCGCCGGCGACAGCAGGCGCAGATCCTGATCACGCATTCACACCGTCACCAGGCCGCGCAGCTTGGCCAACCGGGACGGACCGATCCCGTCGACCTCGCCGAGCTGATCGACGGAGCTGAAAGTGCCGTTGCGCGTGCGGTAGTCGATGATCGCCTGCGCGGTGACCGGACCGACGCCGGGTAGCGCGTCGAGTTCGGACTCCGATGCGGTGTTCAGATTGACCAGACCGCCCGGATTCCCGGCGGCGCCGGCGGCCGGGGCCGG
>NZ_MVPX01000298.1:0-4736 GCF_002043085.1 Gordonia sp. i37
CGGGGCCGGGCGACCCCCCCCCTGCCGAGGCCGACCCTCCGGGGGCACCGGTCCCCGACGGGACCGGGGTTCCGGCGGCGGATGCGCCGCCCGAGGCCACGACCGCGCTGCGCAATGCGAGCCTGCCCTCCTGCGCCGCGTAACCCACGAGGATCTGGTCACCGTCGCGAACGGGCTGCGCCAGGTTCAACGAGACCGTGTCGGCGCCCTCACGCGTGCCGCCGGCGGCGGCGAGTGCGTCGGCGATCCGGGCGTCGCTGTGGAGTCGGACCAGACCTGGCCGGTGCACCAGTCCGACGACACTGACCACCACCTGTGCATTGGCGGCAGGTGGCTGCCCCGCACCCGCGGCGGATGCGCGCGACGGTGCGGACGTGACATCCGAGGGGTTCGACGACGTGGCCGGCCCGCCCGGTGCGCCGAAGTCCACCGCGGGTGCCTCTCCGGAATCGCCGAACAGGCCGAATCCGGCGATCACACATGCCACGACGCCGACGAGAATGATGGCGATCGCGGCCGGCGGGGCGACGGCGAAACGGCGGCGCGGCCGGTCGTCGAGTCCGTCCTCGACGTCGTCTTCGAGATGGTGGTCGTCGAGATGGGGGTCGTCGGGATGGGCACCTGGGTCATCGTCGGAGTGCGGGTCGCCGCCCACCCCAGGGTTGCCCACACGGGCGGAAACGGTCCCGGCGGGCTTGGAGCGGACCGGGGCGGGATCGGTGGCGACCGGATCGAGCCAACCCGGCAGTGCCACCGCACCCCACCCGTCGTCGACCGCGGTCCGCATCGGCGACGGGTCGCCGCCGGGGTGTGCGTCGGAATTGTCCTGCGGCGCCGGATCATCGAGTTCGACGGGTGCGAGCGCACCGTCGGTGACGCGCTCGAGCCCGGAGAGTCGGTCGAGTGCCGAGCGGCGCCGGGAGCGGGCGTGAGAGTCCTCGGCGCCGGCCCGACGCGGTGTTCGTGAGGTGTCACTCATGGCGGCGAGCCTAAGGCGACGCACAGACCCGTGCGGCCGCCTGCGCCGTCGTCACCGGCGATCTGTGCAGTATCGCGGTTCTGTGGACTGCGGATCGGGAAATGCCGGCGGGTCAGTCGATCTGGTCGGCGCCCTCGATCGGATCCAGATGGGTGGTCACGGTCAGGCCGAGTGCGCCCGGTCCGATGTGACTGCCGAGGATGGGACCGAGATCGACGGTCAGCGCTGAGGTCACCACACGCAGCCGTTCGCGGACCGTGATGGCGAGATCGTGTGCGGCGTCCGGGATCTGGCAGTGCTGCACGCCCAGGGTCACCGCCCGGCCGTCGGCGAAGTCGACCGCGGTGTCGGTCATCTTCGCCACGGCCCGCGAGAACGTCCGTTGTCGCTCGCGCAGGGTCAGGATGCCGTCGTCGATGGCGAGGATGGGTTTGATCGACAACGCCGACCCGAGCAGTTTGCCCGCCGCACTGATGCGTCCGCTGTTGCGCAGGTTGTCCAGACTCTGCACGCAGATCAGCGATTCGGCGGTGGAGGCCTGCCGGATCGCCGACTCGTAGACCCGGTCGCGGTCGGCTCCGGCGGCCGCGGCCTGCGCGGCGGCGATCGCCGCGAAGCCCAGGCCCAGCCCCACCGAGCGGCTGTCGACGACCCGGATCAGGCCGGGATGATTCTCGGCGGCCAGTCGCGCCGCACCCCACGTCCCGGACAGTCGCCTCGACATCATCACCGCGACCACACCGGCACCGTCGCTGGCCGCGACTGCGGTATCGAATGCCGCGGCGAGTTCCTGCGGATTGGCGCCCGAGGTCGTCACACCCGATCGGGTGATCAGATCGTCGGGGATGTCGTCGATGCCCTCGCGGTAATCGACACCGTCGAGGGCCAGGTGCAACGGGACCACCGAGATCCGATAGTGCTCGGCGATCGCCGGTGGGAGGCGGGCCGAGGAATCGGTGACGACGACGACAGGCACGGCTCTACGTTAGCCGTTGCATCCGGGTGTCCCACGCCGGTGCGGGTCACTCCGGGGTGGTGTCGGCCACGCGCTCAGTCGGTCAGGATCGGGTCAAGGACCCCGGCGACCGCATCGGCGATCTGCCGGTGACAGTCGAACCCCCAGTGAATCCCGTCCGGATTCATCTCGGCGGCGGGGTCGGCGAAGTGCGCCCGGGTGATCGAGTAGAACTCGACGGTCGGCAGACCCGTCGACGACGCCCACTGTTGCATGCCCGCCGTCGTCGGGATGCGACCGGAATGGACGTTCCCGTAGTAGGGACTGCGGTGTGTCGGAGGCAAGCACACCACGATCGGCAGATCGGGACGTAGCCGGGTGAGCGCGTCGGCCACCTTGTCCAGATGCTCGACGGTCACCTTCGGCGGAAGCGCCACCGGCCAGCCGAGGCGCGACGCGCGTGGTTGCCACCACTGATATCCGGTGCGCACCGCCTGCCGCAGCCGCGGCGGACGCAGGTACCGGATCTGTTCGCGCAGCGCCGTCGGCAGTGGCGACGGCAGGCTGTCCATCCCGCCGATCGCGAGGACGACCGCGCGCGCCGACGGGACCACCGACCAGATGTTGGGGTCCTGGGTCAGCGCCCACCACACGTCACGGCTGGTCCAGCCCACCCGGCCGAACAGCCGGGTCGGCAGGCCAACATGTGCGCCGAGAAGATTCGGCCAGATCCGCGGATCGTCGGCGGGCAGTCCGCCGCCGGGACCGTAGTACGCGAGCGAATCCGACAGTACGAGCAGGCACCCGTCGGGACTCGCGGCCGGTGTGGGATCAGGGCCCGTCGGATCGGGCCCCGTGGGATCGGGCACCCTCACTGGATTGCCGCGTCGGCCACCTCGGCCGAGGCGTTCCACACGTCCAGGCGCCATCGCGGATTCTCACCGGGAGCCGCATGCCCGGACAACTGCACCCAGCTGGTGTTGGCCAGGCCACCGAGAATCGGCCACCGCGCCACCGGCAGATCCAGCAGGGCGGCGGTCATCGCGGCGATGACCCCGCCGTGCGCGACCAACACCACCGGCGACTCCGGGGATGCGCCTGTCCCCCAGTCCTTCAGTGCGGCAACGAGTTCGGTGACGACCGGCACCGCCCGCGCGGCGACGTCGGTGCGGCTCTCGCCACCCGGCGGCGCCCAGGTGGCGTCGTCGCGCCAGATCGCCCGGGCACCGGGTGCCTGCGCGTCCACCTCCAGATGGGTCAAGCCCTGCCACTGCCCCAGGTGTGTTTCGCGGAGCCGCTCATCGGTCTCGACCGACAGTCCTGTCGCCAGCGCCAACGCCTCCGCGGTGTCGCGGGCGCGACGCAGATCCGACGACCGGATCACCATGGGATTCTTGTCCGCCAGCGCTGCTGCAGCCGACTTCGCCTGTTGCACACCGAGTTCGGAGAGATCGGTATCGAGCTGTCCCTGCATCCGGCTGGTCGCGTTGTAACCGGTCTGTCCGTGCCGCAACAGGATCAACCGGCGCACGATCGGCGTGAGGCGTTCGACGGAGGTGTCGCCGCTGTCGGGACCGCCGCTCACTCGGACTCCTGATCGCTGGTGACGTCGACGGTCGGGCAGTCCTTCCACAAGCTCTCCAGCGCATAGAAGGCGCGCTCGTCGGCATGCTGGATGTGGATCACGATGTCGATGTAATCCAGGAGCGCCCAACGGCCTTCGCGAGTACCTTCTCGGCGCACCGGCTTGTATCCGGCCTCGCGCATCTTGTCCTCGACCTCGTCGGTGATCGCATTGACCTGACGCTCGTTGTCGGCGGATGCGATGACGAACAGGTCGGTGATCACCAATTGTTCGGAGACGTCGATGACGGCGACGTCGTGACCGAGTTTGTCCTCGGCCGCCAGCGCAGCCACCCGCGCCATCGCCAATGCCTCGGCTGATGCAGTCACACAAGTCCTTTCATTACGGCGGCCGCCCCGAGCGGGGCGTGATGTCGATCGGCGGGGTCGGTCACGGCGCCGACACCCGGGCGGAGTTGTTGCGCAGCGGTCGATAGAGCCGGCGCTTGGCTATGTACTGCACGACGCCGTCGGGAACGAGGTACCAGACCGGACGTCCCTGCGCGGCGCGGGCCCGGCATTCGGTCGAGGAGATCGCCAGGGCCGGGATCTCGAGCATCTGCAGTGTTTCCGGCGGCAGATCCTGCAGATGCTGGGCGAGGTGACTCGCATTGAGTTCGTAACCGGGCCGGCTGACGCCGATGAAGTTGGCCAGCTCGAACAGCTCTTCCCAGTTCTGCCAGGACAGGATCGATTCGAGCGCGTCGGCACCGGTGATGAAGAACAGTTCGGCGTCGGGCAGGATCGCGTGCAGATCACGCAACGTGTCGACGGTGTAGGTGTTTCCCTCGCGGTCGATGTCGACGCGGCTCACCGAGAAGCGCGGGTTGGATGCGGTCGCGATCACCGTCATCAGATAGCGGTCCTCGGCGGGTGAGACCTCTTTGCTGCGCTGGTCGTCCTTGCGGCGCTGATCGACACTGCGGCGCTGATCGACGCCGTCGGTCCCCGATCCTTCGTCATCGCCGAGTTTCTGCCAGGGCCGGCCGGTGGGTACGAAGATGACCTCGTGTAGCGAGAACCGGTGTGCGACCTCACTGGCCGCCACCAGGTGACCGTTGTGGATCGGGTCGAACGTGCCACCCATCACGCCGATGCGGCGGCGCGCCTGCGGGCGGTCGGTGGACATGAAGGGTGAGTCTACGCGGTGGGACCCGGCGAGCCGGTCGCGACGGCGGG
>NZ_MVPX01000299.1:0-6364 GCF_002043085.1 Gordonia sp. i37
GGCGAGCTGGCGGGCGTTGCGGCACTCGAACATGTCGATGACCTCCGCGTAGTCGTCGGCGGCGGAGTCACCGGTACCCCATTCGGCGCCGGCCTCGGGGTTGAGCCAGTAGGCGTGGCGCGCGCGTTCGACGAGTTGGGCGAGCAGTTCGGTGCGGGGGAAGCCGAAGTTGGTCCGGGCGTCGCCGAGGATCAGCAGGGCGCCGCGGTGGGTGAGCGTCTCGGCGTACTCGTCGACGAAGCCGCGCAACATGTTGCCGTAGTCGGAGTGCCCGTCGCGGGTGATGAGCCGGGCGGTCGAGATCATCCGGTGCATCGCCGCCCGGGCGTCACCGCCGAAGCCGGCGTCGGCGTCGTTGCGCGGGTCGAACAGATCGGTCACCTCGTCGACGGTGTCGATGAACGCGAACACCCGGACCTTCGAGAACTGCTGGCGCAGTGCGTAGACGAGGTTGAGGGTGAATTGGGAGAACCCGGCGACCGAGCCGGAGACGTCACAGATGACGATCAGTTCGGGTCGTCCGGGTCGGGGTTTGCGGTGGCGGAGTTCGATGGGCACCCCGCCGGTCGACATCGATGCGCGCAGCGTGGTCCGCACGTCGACCGGTCCGCGGTGGGCGCGTCGGCGGCGGATCTCCAACCGCGAGGCCAACAATCGGGCCAGCGGGTCGATGGTGCGGCGCAGTTCGGCCTGTTCCCTGGCGCCCGCGGTGAGGAAGTTGATGTTCTCCGGCAAGTTGGGCACCGCGTACTCGCCGACGCGTTCGCGGCCGTTGCGCGCCGACATCCGGCGTTGGGTTTCGCGTTCGATCGCCGCACGGACCGCTGCGGCCCGATCACCGGCGGCGCGGCGGAACATCGGTTCGGTACCCAGATCGAGATCCGACGGCGACCCGCCGGCCATCGCCGCCGCGATCCGGGCGATCAGGGTCTGCGGGTCGATCGAGGACAGCGCCTGATACGCCGAATACGCCTCGCCGCGGGCGGATTCGTACCGCCCGAGCATTTCGACGATCTCGGCGACCATCGCGTCGAGACGGCCGTCGGACTCCGAGTCGGGGTCGGCCAGCAGGGTGGCCAGCGCGTCGCGGGTGGCGGCGATGTCCACCTCACCGTCGGCGGTGCGCGGCAGTTCCTCGGTGCTGGTGCGCGCTCCGGGTGCGGCCGGGAACCACAGGTCGAAGAGCCGATCAAAGGCCGGCCGGTGCAGGTGGTCGTCGAGCAGTGTCGCCGCGAGTCCCTCCCGCAGACTGCTGCGGTCGAGCAGGTCGAGGACCTCGACGGCACGTGCGGCGTCGATCAGGTTCGACGGCCCGACCACCACTCCGCGTCGGCGCAACTCGTCGACGAAGTCGGTGAGGTGTGCGACGAGCGGCGCGGTTTCCGGCACGGCCGACATCAGCCGAGTTTGAGTTCTTTGATGGCTGTGGTGAGATCCGGCCGATGTTTGAGCACGACACCGAGGGTGCGCGCGATCAGTCCGTTGTCGAGCCCACGTCCCGACGACCCGGAGGTGGGTTCCCCGGCGCCGAGGGCGAGCAGGGTGTTCGCCCAATCGATGGTCTCGGCCACCGACGGCTTCTTGCGGATGTCGAGGGTGCGCAGGACGCCGACCACCCGGACGAGTTCGGCGGCCAGCGACTCGGTGAGCGCGGGCACCCGGGAGGCGAGGATGTCCTTCTCCCGCTTGGCGTCCGGGAAATCGATGTACAGGTAGAGGCACCGCCGCTTGAGCGCCTCGGACAGTTCGCGGGTGGCGTTGGAGGTCAACAGCACGATCGGGCGACGGGCGGCGACGACGGTGCCCATCTCGGGGATGGTGACGGCGAAGTCGCTGAGCACCTCCAGCAGCAGACCCTCCATGTCGACGTCGGCCTTGTCGATCTCGTCGATGAGCAGCACGGTGGCACCGGGCCGCGAGATCGCGGTCAACAGCGGCCGCGGCAGCAGGAACTCCTCGGAGAAGATGTCGGTCTTGGCCTCCGACCAGTCCCGGGTTCCGGTCGCCTGGATGTGCAGGATCTGCTTGGCGTGGTTCCACTCGTAGAGCGCCCGCGCGTCGTCGATGCCTTCGTAGCATTGCAGCCGCACGAGTTCGGCGTCGGTGGCGGCGGCGATGGCCCGGGCCAGTTCGGTCTTGCCGACCCCGGCGGGACCCTCGACGAGCAGCGGTTTGCCGAGCCGGTCGGCCAGGAAGGTGGCGGTCGCGGTGGCGTCGTCGGGGAGGTAGCCGGTGCCGCGCAGACGGGCGGCCACGTCGGGAACGTCGGTGAAGGACGGGTGCACCGTCGAGTTGGTGTCGGTGGGTGTTGTGCTCACGGGGACCCCTCTCACGCCTGGCGGATGTGGCCGTCGCCCCAGACGACCCACTTAGTGGAGGTCAGTTCGGGCAGACCCATCGGACCGCGCGCGTGCAGTTTCTGCGTCGAGATGCCGATCTCGGCACCGAATCCGAACTGCTCACCGTCGGTGAATGCGGTGGAGGCGTTGACCATCACCGCGGCGGCGTCGACGCGGTCGGTGAACTCCTGGGCCGCGGCCAGGTCGGTGGTGATGATGGCCTCGGTGTGTCCGGTGCCGTAGGTGTCGATGTGGGCGACGGCGGCGTCGAGATCGTCGACGATCTTCATCGCGATGTCGAGTGAGAGGTACTCGTCGGCCCAGTCGGCGTCACTGGCGGGTTCCATGTCGGCCTCGTCGCCGTGGATGACGACTCCCTGCGACCGGAGGGCCTGGCTGATCTTGGGCATCGCCTCGGCGGCGATCGCCTTGTCGATGAGCACCGTCTCGGCAGCGTTGCACACGCTGGGCCGCCGCGTCTTGGCGTTGAGGACGATGCGGGTGGCGACGTCGACGTCGGCGAGTGCGTGCACGTAGACATGGCAGTTGCCGGTGCCGGTCTCGATGGTCGGCACGGTGGCGTTGGCGACGACGGCGTTGATCAGCCCGGCTCCGCCGCGCGGGATGACAACGTCGACCAGTCCCCGGGCCCGGATGAGGGCCGTCACGCTGGCGCGGTCCTCACTGGGCAGCAACGCGACCGCATCCGCGGTGACCCCGTTGGCGCGCAGGGTGTCCCGCAGGATCCGTACCAGTTCGGCGTTCGATGCCGCCGCCGACGACGAGCCGCGCAACAGCACGGCGTTGCCGGATTTGAAGGCGATTCCGAAGGCATCGACGGTGACGTTGGGCCGCGCCTCGTAGACGATGCCGACCACCCCGAGCGGGACACGTTCCTGACGCAGTCGCAGTCCATTGGGCAGTGTTTTGCCCGCGACGACCTCCCCGATCGGATCGGGCAGTGCGGCGACCTGGCGCAGACCTGCGGCGATTCCGGCCACCCGCTCGGGTGTCAGCCGTAGCCGGTCGAGCAGGCTGCCCTCGATCCCCGACTCCTCCGCACGGGCGAGATCCTCGGCGTTGGCGGCGATGATCGACTCGGTCGCGGCCTCGATCTGCTCGGCAGCTGCGATGAGCACGTCGTTCTTGGCGGCCGTGGTCAGCCGGCCCAGAGCGCGGGATGCGTTCTTGGCGGCCGTGGCCAGATCGGTGACGGTCTGCTGGACACCGCTGTCGGTGGGGCTGACGGCGGGTGCGCTCATGGATTCTCCCGGTGCTGTGCGGCGGTGCGTGTTCGGTGATGTCTCCTGGTCGGCACGCCTCCTGGTCGGCTATGACGACCAACAGAGGCCGACCACCAGAGTACGTGCGGCCACCGACGGCTCCCCACGTCGGGCCCACCTGCCGACGACGCCTCAGCGCTGCACGGTCATCACCCGGCTGTGCCAGCCCGTCGCGCCGTCGGGAATGGGCGGCACGCGGGAGTCCGGCTGGGTGGCACCGGTGGCGTCGGTCGCCCGGCAGTAGAGCGTGTGCTGGCCCGGTTGGGCGTCCCACGTCCAGGTCCATTGCCGCCAGGTGTCGATGGAGTACTCCGACGTGAGTGTCGCCTCCTGCCACGGCCCGTCGTCGACGCGGACCTGCACCGACCGCACGCCGCGATGTTGGGCCCAGGCGGTTCCCGCGACCACCACCGGTCCGACCGGCAGCGAGGCGAAGGGGGCGGGCCGGTCGATGCGCGACGCCGTCTTGATCGGCGCCTTCTCGGCCCAACCACGCTTGGTCCAGTACGACTGTGCGCGGTCGAATCGCGTGATCTCCCAGTCGATCACCCATTTGCAGGCCGAGACGAAGCCGTACAGTCCGGGGATCACCTGGCGGACCGGGTAGCCGTGCTCGAGTGGTAGGGGCGCCCCGTTCATCCCGATCACCAGCATCGCGTCGCGGCCATCGGTGATCGCCGACAACGGGGTACCCGAGGTCCACCCGTCGACGCTCGTCGACAACAACATGTCCGCGTCGGCCTCGGCACCGACCCGGGCGAGGATGTCGGCCATCGGGTAGCCGAGCCATCGGGCGTTGCCCGCGAGGTCGCCGCCCACCTCGTTGGACACGCACGTCAGCGTCACCACGCGTTCCCGCGCGGGCATCGCCATCAGATCGTCCCAGTCGAGGGTGAGCTCACGGGCCACCATGCCGTGGATGCGCAATCGCCACTGTCGGGTGGTGAGTTGCGGAACCGCGAGTGCGGTGTCGATGCGGTAGAAGTCGGCCGCGGACGTCAGGAACGGGGTGGCGCCGGGGAGCTGCACGCCCATCGACGGCGTGATCGGTGCGGCGGCGTTACGAACCGCGGGCAGGCGAAGTCCCATACGTTCGGCGACGGCGCCGCCGGTCGCGGCGATCCGGCGGGCGGCATACCCCGATGCCGCGATCAGCACGGCGATCCCGCCGGAGACCGCGACGAAACGACGGCGCGACCACCCGACGGTGGCGACAGGCTGAGCGTCCTCGGGTTCGGGGGGCTCGGGTTCGGGCCGGTGACGGCTGCCGATCGCACGCCGACTCAGGACGACGAGAACGACAATGCCGATCACGCCTGCGCACAACGACGGCACCGCGTAGAGCGCGGTGCCGGTCGGTCGGGTCACCGCACACACGACGCCCACGACACCGAAGGCGCCGATCACCGCCGCTCCCATCGGGGGTCTGGCGACCTGCAGGACTCCGGCGATCGCAGCGAGTACGACGACGGCCGCCGCGATACCGCTCAGCAACGCGGTCTTGTCGGAGGTACCGAAGGTGTCGATGGCCCACTCACGGATCGCCGACGGCGTGTGGTCGATCAGTTGCGCACCGACCACACCCACCGGCGATGCGGGTGCAACGGCCAGGGCCGCGATGAGTTCTCCGGCGACGAGACCCACCCCCACCGACAGCACCCCCACCGTCATCGCCCGTAGGTATCGCCCTGCGGTTCGATGCATTGATCGACCTCTCGCCGTGGTGACATGCCGACCGATCAGCCGGCTGCCTCGTCAAGGGTTCGCACGGTGTCACCCACCGGATGGGTCCGTGCCTCAACGGATCTCCAACCCCTCCGGGCCGCACGCACCGCGGGACGTACCGGAAAGTTTCTCGGTGCGCGACCCATCCGCGGCGCCGGGGGAAGCGAATGACTGTGTGAGCACGCCCACTCGGGCTGGCTCATTCCGTCCACAGTGAGGAAGAACATGCGAACCACCGCAGCAACCCGAATCACCCTGGCCGCATCGGGTTTCGTACTCGCAGCCGGCCTGGTGACCGGATGTTCCAGTAGTGACGACTCCGGCTCGTCGACGTCGACCGCGACGAGCAGCATGTCCGGGATGAGCGGCATGACCAGCATGAGCGAAAGCGCCGCCCCGGCGGCGGATCTCGTCGGAAGCGGTTGCGCCGCATACGCACAGGCCAACCCCAGTGGTCCAGCCTCGGTGAACGGGATGGCCATGGCACCGGTGGCTACCGCAGCGGCAGCCAACCCCGAACTCAAGACACTGACGCAGGCCATCTCCGGCAAGCTCAATCCACAGGTCAACCTGGTGGACACGCTGAACAACGGGCAGTACACCGTCTTCGCGCCGACCGACGCCGCCTTCGCCAAGCTCCCCGCGGCGACCGTGGACCAGCTCAAGACCGACTCGGCGATGCTGACCAAGATCCTCACCTATCACGTGGTGTCCGGCCAGATTCCGCCCGCCGACATCGATGGCCAGCACAAGTCGCTGGAGGGTGCCACGGTGACGGTCACCGGGTCCGGCAACGACATCAAGGTCAACGACAACACTTCGGTCGTCTGCGGTGGCATCAAGACCGCCAATGCGACGGTCTACCTGGTCGATTCGGTGCTGATGCCCCCGAGCTGACCCCGCCCCGGCATCGAAACCGCTGACTCCCAACAGGATCGGTTCTCAACAGGAATCGAGTACGTCGGTGAGCACCTGCCGGCTGGGGGGGGGGGGGGGGGGGGGGGGGGGGGGGGGGGG
>NZ_MVPX01000003.1:0-6954 GCF_002043085.1 Gordonia sp. i37
CGGCGCGCAACGCCGCCACATCACCTTCGGCGCGACTGATGCGCTTGCGCGCGGCCTTCTCGACCTTGGCGAGCTCCTTGGTCAGGCGGCCGATCTCCGCCTCGAGTCGCTTGATCGCCCGATCCTTCTTGCCCGCCCCGTCTTTCTTGCCCACGCCCGCTGTCCTCCCTCGTCAACCCGCTGTTTGGGGACCAGGGTAAGTGGGAAAGACCGTCAGGGAGTGGACTCAACACGCCCAAAGCCGAACTTTCCGGGCATTGCGACCCACTCCGTCAGTACCGTGGATTGCACGAAAGGAGAAAACCATGCCGCAGCAAGAGGATCCCGGCCCGTCGGTGAAGGACGACGAGCTCTACGAGAAGCTCCGCGATGAGGGCAACTCCAAGGAGAAGTCCGCGCGGATCGCCAATGCCGCCGCCAACGAGGGCCGCTCATCGGTGGGCTCCAAGGGCGGTCGCTCCGGCTCGTACGAGGACTGGACCGTCGATGAACTCCGATCGCGGGCCAAGGAACTCGACATCTCCGGATACTCGTCGATGAAGAAAGACGAACTGATCGAGACGCTGCGCGACCACTGAGAACAGCCATTGGGGCGACGCAATGCGCGCCATACGAATACAGATTCCACGTGAGCGGGCATCGGACCCCGAAAATCGGGGTTTTTGGGCCAACTTTGTGGAATCTGTATTCGTACTCGGGCCGGACGTGCCGGTCTCAGGCGTAGATCGACTTGTACACCAGGTAGGCCTCCATCGATTGCGGCCCGAGTTCTCGTCCGATACCGCTGTCCTTGACGCCACCGAATGGCGCGCCCGGATCGGGCATGTACCGGTTGATGCCGATGGTTCCGGTGCGCACCCGCCGCGCCACATCCTTGCCGCGGTCGGGATCGGAGGTCCACACCGAACCACCGAGACCGTAGTCGGAGTCGTTGGCCAGCCGGATCGCGTCGTCGGTGTCGGAGTAGCGGATCACCGAGAGGACCGGACCGAAGATCTCCTCCTGCGCGATGGTCGAGTGGTTGTCGACGTCGGCGAACAGGGTCGGTTGCACGAACCAGCCTCGGTCACGTTCGCTGCGACCACCGCCGACCACGACGCGCGCTCCGTCACCCTTGCCCTTCTCGATGTAGCCCTCCACCCGATCGCGATGAGTGCGACTGGCCATCGGGCCGATCATCGTCGACTCGTCGAGCGCATCGCCGACCGGCAGACTGCTCATGAATGCCGCCAAGGTGTCGACGACCTCGTCATACCTGTTGTCGGGGGCCAGGATTCGGGTTCCGAGGTAGCAGGTCTGGCCGTTATTGACCAGCAGGCTCTCGAAGAGTCGCTCCCCCATCACCGACAGGTCGAGATTGGCATCGTCAAGGACGATCGCGGCGGACTTGCCGCCGAGTTCCAGGGTCACCGGTCGCAGCAGCTGCCCGCAGGTGGCCGCGATCTGTCGGCCGGCCGCGGTCGACCCGGTGAACGCCACCTTGTCGACGTCGCGGTGCGAGACCAGGTAGGCGCCGGTCTCCCGGCCGCCGGGCACCACGTTGACGACGCCGTCGGGGATGTCGCTCTCGGCGACGGCCTCGGCGAACAAGAAGGCGTCGAGCACCGTTTCCGGTGACGGCTTGAGCACGATCGCGCAGCCGGCGGCCAGCGCCGGACCGTATTTGAACGCCGCGAGTGCCTGCGGATAGTTCCACGGGACGATCGCCCCGACCACACCGACCGGTTCCCGGCGCACCAGCGTCGTCCCGCCGAACAGGTGGTCCTGCTCGACCTCGAAGGAGAACCCACGTGCCAGCCCCGCGTAGTACCGCAGCAGGGTCAGCGGGACGCCGGTTTCGAGCTGACTCGAGATGGCGATCGGCATGCCGTTCTGCGCCGACACCCGGCGAGCCATCTCCTCGCCTTTGGTCTCGAGGATGTCGGCGAGTTGTTCCATCGCATCGGCACGGCGCGACGGTTCCCAGCGCGCCCAACCTTGCGGATCGTCGAACGCCGCCCGCGCTGCGGCGACCGCGGCGTCCACATCGGCCTCGACCGCAGCCGGCACCACACCGATCTGTTCCTCGGTGCTCGACGACACGACCTCGATCTGTTCACCCGATGCCGGGGCTACCCACTGGCCGCCGATAAAGAGTTTGTCGTAGGTGATCATTCACGCCTCCTGAGATGTCCACGCATTCACTGCTGTGTGCCGCGGGTCACAAGCCAGTGTGCCGCAGCTGTCCGATCGGGACACCCGCTTCTGCAGCACATCGGCATGTGCTTTCACTGAGTGGAAGTGCGGTCTGGTGGTTGTGACAACGCTCTCCCTACCGTGTGCTCAACCAGAGGAGTCACATGTCCACCTTCACCAGCACCACCCGCACGCAGGTCGCGATCGTCGGCGGCGGCCCGGCCGGCCTGATGCTCTCGCACCTGCTGCATCGGGCCGGAATCGAGAGCATCGTCCTCGACACCCGCACCTACGAGCAGATCGAGACCACCCACCGCGCCGGAATCCTGGAGCGAGACAGCGTCCGGTTGCTCGTCGAATCCGGGGTCAGCGATCGCGTCCTCACCGACGGCCACGAACACCAGGGAATCGACCTGCGCTTCGACGGCATCAGCCATCGCATCGACTTCCAGAAACTCATCGGCGCCTCATGCTGGCTCTACCCACAGACCGACGTGTTCATCGATCTACACGCCGCACGGGTTCGTGACGGCGGCGACCTCCGCTACGGCATCGCCGACACCGCGGTCACCGACCACCGCGATACGCCTCGTGTGGCCTACTCCGATGCCGATGGGCGCCACGAGATCCGGGCCGACCTCGTCGTCGGCGCCGATGGCTCGCGCAGCATCTGCCGCGACCTCGTCGCCAACCCGCAGCGACTGTTCCGCGAGTACCCGTTCGCCTGGTTCGGCATCCTCGCCGAGTCTCCGCGTAGCGCACCCGAATTGATCTACACCCGTTCCCCGTTCGGCTTCGCGCTGATCAGTCAGCGCACGGAGTCGGTGCAGCGCATGTACTTCCAGTGCGACCCGGCCGAGAATCCCAACGACTGGTCCGACGACCGGATCTGGGCCGAACTGCAACGCCGACTGGCCGGACAGGACGGTTTCTCGTTGCAGGAAGGCCCGATCATCGACAAGAGCGTGCTGCCGTTCCGCAGCTTCGTGCAAACCCCGATGCGCGACGGAAAGCTACTCCTCGCCGGCGATGCGGCACATACGGTTCCCCCGACCGGCGCCAAAGGACTCAACCTCGCCCTCGCCGACGTCCGGGTGTTGGCCGAGACCATCGAACGAACCCTGCTCGCGGACGACGAGACGGCACCGGACTCCTACACCGACCGTGCACTCGCCCGCGTCTGGAAGGCTCAGCACTTCTCGTACTGGATGACGACGATGCTGCACAAGGCTTCCGACGCATCGGACTTCGACGAGCGCCGCCAGCTCGGCGAACTCGAAACCCTGACGGCCTCCGAGGCCGGATCGGCCTATCTCGCCGAGGGATACACGGGCTGGCCCTCGGTCTGATCTGCCGGGCGGCCGGCCCCGCGATGGTCGAGAAGCCATCCCTCCCCGATGGCCCTTCCCCCCGATGATCGAGCAGCCCGTTCTTTTCGATGGTCGAGGAGCCCGGCCCCTTTTCGATGGTCGAGGAGCCCCGCGCGAGCGCAGCGAGCCGGAGCGTCTCGAGACCACCGCAAGCCGACGCTGGACTCCGCAACTCCGGAACCAGCAGCAACACACCAGGTCTCGAGGCTCCGTCGCTAACGCTCCTCCGCACCTCGACCACCAGGCGATGGGACACCGCCAATGAGGGTTGGCGCCCCGAGCGAGCGCCCGATCCCTTGTGCGGCAACCTGCAACGCGGCGACGATCCGCGGTAGCCGACCGCTGATCGACGGCACCACCATGCCGAGGGCGGCGACCACGCCGTCGGGACCGCGCACGGGGACGGCCACCGAGCAGGCGCCGAGCGTCATCTCCTCGACGGTTGTCGCGTAGCCCTCGTCGTGGACGCGGCGCAGCTGGTCGTCGAGGAGCTTCGGGTTCACGATGGTGTGCGGGGTGATCCGCGTGAGCGAGGCCATCACCTCCTCGCGAATGTCGTTGGGGGCGTGTGCGAGTAACACCTTCCCGACGCCGGTGGCGGCCAACGGGAGCCGCCCGCCGACCCGGCTGACGACCGGCACCGATTCCTTTCCGGAGATGCGGTCGAGATACAGGGCCGCGGTACCCTCCCGAATGGCCAGGTGGACCGTTGCCGTGGTCGCGGCGTAGAGGTCGTGGAGAAATGGCTCGGCGACCTCCCGAATCCCCGACTGGATCGGCGCGAGAAGCCCGAGATCCCACAGGCGTCTGCCGATCACGTACCGGCCGTCGGGCCGGCGCACCAGCGCACCCCACCGCTCGAGCTCACCGGCGAGACGATGCGCCGTCGGCAACGGAAGGCTTGCACGAGCGGCCATTTCGGACAACGAGAGCACCCGATGAGTGGAATCGAACGTACCCAGCAACGCGAGCGTGCGCGCCGCCACCGACGCGCCCGGCGTCGAGGTGTTACCGGCCATCGACACTCACGGCAGCAGACCGGAACGTCGCCGTTTCGCCGGTGACCGCCGGCCGCAGCCAGACCATCAGAGCTCCCGCAGGTAACAGAGCATCCGGTAGTCCTCACCGGGCTCGATGTTGGTGAACCCGTGCCGCTCGTAGAAGCGTCGGGTGTCGGTGTCGATCTCGTCGACGTTGATGTGCATCTCGATCGCGTCGCGGTCCAGCACCTCGTCGACAGCCCGGGTGAGCAGGGCGGTGCCGATGCCCCCGTCCCGGAGCGCGGGCACGACGTACAACTCCTCCAACTGCGCGAGCGGCCCGTCGCCGTACGGGGTCGGGCGGAGCGTCAGGTAGGCGAATCCGGTGGGCTCCCCGTCGGACTCGGCCAGCACGACGAGCACGTCGTGACGGGCGAGCAGACGGGCGAAGCGGCCGGCGAACTCGTCGGCACTCGGGGTCGGACTCTCGAACTCGGTGTTGAAGTCGAACAGCAGCCGACCGACGACCGCCGCATCGCCCGGGCCGGCCAGGCGGACGAGGCGGCCTGGGACGCTCATGACACTCACGGCAGCAGACCGGAGCGCCGCGCGATCACCACTGCCTCCAATCGGCTTGTGGCACCGAGCTTTCGCATCGCGTCCTTCACATAGCCCTTGGCGGTCTGGACGCCGATGCCCAGTGAGTCGGCGATTCGTGCGTTGGGATAGCCGAGCGCGGCCAGCGCCAGTACGTCCTGCTCGCGGCGGGTCAACGCCACCGACTCGTGATCGGGCGCGGCGTCGAGGAGCCCGTCGGTGATGCGACCGATCGCGGCGGCGACCTCGGCGTCGTCGACCGAGCGTGCGAGGTCACGCAGTTGTGCATACGCCTCGGTCAGCCGAACGCGCAGCGCGTCGGCCTCGGGCCGCCCGGTCACGGTTTCCACCGACGTCCGGGCGGCGACGATCTGCTGTTCGAGCGTGCGAGCCTCCACGGCGAGGGCGTCGAGTGCCCGGTCGCCGAGCGGATCGTCGGTGCGCAACGCGCCGTAGATCACCGCCACCGGTGTCCGGTCGACGATCACCGGCGCCGCGGCCATCGCCCGCAGACCCTCCGTCGCGATGACCGCGTTGTAGCGGTGAGTGATCCGCGGCGTCTTCAGGTAGTCGTCGACGACCATCGGCCGGTTGGTGGCCACCACCTTGCCGCCGAGTCCGTGCCCGATGTCGACGGCAACGCCGTTGAGCGCACCGACCGTGTGGCCGACGAAGTGGCTCAGACGCAGTCCGTGCCCGCTCTGCACGACACCACCGAAGGCGAGAGAGACGCCGCTGGCCCGGCGCAATCGGCGCAGCGCGTCGGTCACCGGCGCCGCGAGAGATTCGGGCATCTCGGTCACCTCCTTCGGTCGTGTGCGCCCCCTCTTCGGGGGGTGGCACACATCGTTGGTCGCGGCAGACAATGCGTGCGACTGTGATTCAGCTTACTCAAGAGGCCCAGGTGAGACCATGACCCAGACCGCTCCCGCGCATCCCTCCGCCGAGGCCGAGGTGGCCGCGTTGCTGGCCGAGTTCGGCGCGAACGACGCGAATGCCGCGACCCTGCTCGTCGACCGGCACGACCCGGATGCCGTCGCCTTCATGACGGTCGGCACCAGCGGCGACGACCTCGTCACCACCCGCATCACCTACGGCGACCTGGCCGCTCAGTCACGGAAGTTCGCGACCGCCCTGGCCGGGCTCGGCGTCGAGCGCGGTTCGCGGGTCGGCGTGTTGATGGGCAAGCGCGTCGAGCTGGTGGTCACGTTGCTGGCACTCGCCCGCCTCGGCGCCGTCTACATCCCGCTGTTCACGGCGTTCGCGACACCGGCGATCGAGATGCGGCTACGTGGAGGCGACGCCGACATCGTGGTGACCGAGGCGAGTCAGGTCGACAAACTCGACGGAATCGAGGGCCTGACCACGGTGGTCGCCGGTGCCGGGAGTCCGGCCGAGAGCGCGTCTGGCACCCACGATTTCGACACCCTGCTCGCCGCGAGTGAGCCCTGGGAAGATTCGGTGGCCGTCGGCGGCGACGGGCACCTGATCCTGCTGTTCACCAGCGGAACCACGGGCGCGCCCAAGGGGGTTCCGGTTCCGGTGCGCGCACTGGCGGCGTTTGTCACGTACATGCGTTTCGGTCTCGACGTGACCGACGACGACGTGTTCTGGAATGCCGCCGACCCGGGCTGGGCCTACGGCCTGTATTACGGCATCCTCGGTCCGCTGGCCACCGGACGCCCGAACATCTTGCTGCAGGCCGGTTTCACGCCGGAGCTGACCGCTCGCATTCTCGGCGAGCTGGGCGTCACCAACTTCGCCGCTGCCCCGACGGTGTATCGCGCGCTGAGCAAAAGCGGCGCGATCGAGGGCTTTTCGCTACGGCATTT
>NZ_MVPX01000030.1:0-6168 GCF_002043085.1 Gordonia sp. i37
TCGAAGGACGCCTGCGTCACGCTCACCGGCAACAGCGGGGTGATCACACACAGGACCGCGCCGACAACCCCCGCGATGACGGCGATCAACGTGATCGGTGCAGAACGGACCGTCGGCGACCCCGTCGGCCGGTCCGCGTCGGACAGTGAAGACGGCGCTGTCGCAGGCACGATGACTGATGCTATGTGACGGACGTGTGCCGGGCGAAGGGCTGCGGCGGGCCCGGTGAACGAGCACTACTGAGACGGCTCTCAGTAAGCGTCCACTACTGTGTCGGTCTGAGATGACTGAGCCCGCGACGCCGACGTCCACCACGCCCGATCGGCGTGGCGATCGACGCACCCTGCACATCGGTGGGATCAAGGTCCCGTCGAATCCACGCACCTGGTCGATCGTGGCCGTGGTGGCCGGACTGATCGCCGTCGTCGCCGCGGTCCTGACGCCGTTCCTGCCGGTCACCGCCCACACCGCGACCATCACGTGGCCGCAGCCGCAGTCACTGTCGGTGACCGCCCCGCTGGTCGCACAGACGCCGTCGAGTCTCGATGTGACGGTCGACTGCCGGGTGCTCGCCGAGGCCGTCGGGAAGACGGGGACCGGATCGACGGTCGTCGTGTCGACGATGCCGCGCAGTGCGCAGAAGGCCACCGATTCCGGCCTGTTCATCACCGCCGGTTCCGGCGGTGTGACGGCCGCGGTGCGCAACTCCCAGCTGGCGAGCGCCACGCCCGAACAACTCGCCACCTGCCAACGCCTGCACGTGTGGGTCTCGCGGACCGACACCGCCGGGATCACCCACGCACGCTTCGTCGGAGTGCCGGGACCCGCAGCGCAGGGCACCGCCGAAGCCGCCGACCAGCCCCAGGTCGCGGGACTGTTCACCGACCTGGACTCGACGTCGGGAATGGCCGCCCGCATCGCCGTCGACAACCGCTTCGATACCACCCCGTCGGCGATCAAGCTGACCGTGATGATCCTCGGTGTGCTCGCCGCACTGGTCGCAGCCGTAGCCGTCGCGGCCCTCGACATCCTCGGCGGCTATCACCGGCGCATCGGCCTGCCCGACGTCCGCCGACTGCTGATGCCGCGCGCCGTCGACCTCGCGGTCACCGCGGTGTTGGTCGTGTGGCACTTCCTGGGGGCAGGCAGCCCCGACGACGGCTACATCCTGGAGATGGGCCGCAACAGCGTCGACGCCGGATACCTCGCCGACTACTACCGCTTCTACGGCATCCCCGAGGCGCCGTTCGACTGGTACTACTCGTTCCTCGCGCACTGGTCGCAGATCTCGACGGCGGGCATCTGGATGCGCCTGCCCGCGCTCGTCGCCGGGCTGCTCGGCTGGTTCATCCTGAGCCGGGTGTTGCTGCCGCGACTCGGTGGCGCGGTGCGCCGCTCACAGTGGGCGATGTTCACCGCCGCAGCGGTGTTCGTCGCGTTCTGGATGCCACTCGACAGCGGCCTGCGCTCCGAACCGATCATCGTGCTCGGCTCGCTGCTGACCTGGTGGGGTGTGGAGCAGGCGATCGCCACACGCCGGATGTTGCCGGCTCTCGGCGCCACACTGGCCGCCGGGATGACCCTCGCGGCCGCACCGCAGGGACTCATCGCGGTCGCGATCCTGGTGGCCGGGTCGCGGCCGATGCTGCGCAACGTGCGCCGTCGCGCCGCTGAACACGGTCTGCTCGCGACGCTCGCCCCGGTCGCGGCGATGGCCGGGGTGGTCGTCATCATCGTTTTCCGCGACCAGACGCTGGCTGCCGTCGCCGAGGCGGTTCGGGTGCGCTACACCGTCGGTCCGGTGCTGTCGTGGTATCAGGAATTCCTGCGCTACTACTACCTGACGCTCAGCAGCCAGGACGGCACCCTCGTGCGCCGCGTTCCGGTTGTGCTGCTGCTCGCCGCGGTCTTTGTCACCATCGCTGTCATGTTGCGCCGCAAGCATGTTCGTGGCGTCGACCCGGCGCCGGTGTGGCGTCTGATCGGCACCTTCGGGCTGTCGATGCTGCTGCTGTCGTTCACCCCCACCAAATGGACGATGCAATTCGGTGTGTATGCAGGCGTCGCGGCCGCACTGGCCGCCGTCGCCGCGGTGGCCGTGGCCGAATCGGCACGCCGCTCGCCCCGCAACCTCTGCGTGTACATCGCAGGCCTGCTGTTCGCCTGCGCGGTGGCCGCCGCCGGCCAGAACGCCTGGGGCTGGGCCTACGACTTCGGTATCTCGTGGTTCGACAAAGCCCCGGTGCTGGAAGGTCAACAACTCTCGAGCATCTTCCTTGCGCTCACGGTGCTCGCGCTCGCCGCCGCGGTCTGGTTCCATCTGCGCATCGACGTCGACGCCGAACACGGTCGGATGCGGGAGAACTCGCGCACCCCGGGGTGGGTGAAGATCGCGATCGCCTCCTCGCCGATGGTGATCATCGCGACGCTGGTGGTGCTCATCGAGTTGCTGCTGTTCGCCAAGGCCGCTGTCGCCCGGTCGGATTCGTACACCACCGCCAGCGCCAACCTGCGCGCGCTCACCGGCAATCCGTGCGGGATGGCCGATCAGGTCCTCGTCGAACCCGACCCGAACACCGGTGCGCTGCGACCGATCGGGACCGCAGACATCTCCCGGGCACTCGCCGGGAAGTCCGAGGGCTTCGACCCCAACGGCGTCGCCGGGGATCTCACGCCCGACTCGACGACGGTGAGCGCGGGCACCATCAACACCGGCGCCGACCCCTCCCGGCCGTTCGTGGTCACCGGTGCGCAACCGGGCACCACCGGTGGGGTCGGGCCCAAGGGCGTCAACGGCTCCACCGCGGCACTGCCGTTCGGGCTCGATCCGGCCCACACCCCGGTCATGGGCAGCTACGGCCACGACAACGGCACCGCCACCCTCACCTCGATGCCGTACGCGCTGCCGGCGCGCACCTCCTCGCCGCTGATCGTCATCACCGCGGCCGGGCCGGTGTTCTCCGTCGATCAGGACGGGGTGGTCACCCCCGGCCGCTCGTTGACCGTCGAGTTCGGAACCTCCAGCGCCTCCGGTGATTTCCGGCAGATCGGGCCGTCGGTCGTGCCCCTCGATCCCGGACCGGACCGTCCCAACCGCCCGTGGCGCAACCTGCGGATCCCGATGTCGTCGGTGCCCGCGGGCGCCACGGCGATGCGGATCGTGGCCGTCGACGACAATCTCGCCAACGACCAGTGGCTGGCGTTCACCCCGCCGCGCGCGCCGCGGCTGGAAACGCTGCAGAATCTCGTCGGTTCCACCGCGCCGGTGTTGCTGGATCTGTCGGTCGGCAGCCAGTTCCCGTGCCAGCACCCGATCACCGTGACCAATGGGATCAGCCAGGTCCCGCAGTGGCGGATCACCCCCGATCGCACCACGACGTTCTCCAAATCCAAGTCGTGGCAGTCGGCGACCTCCGGTGGCGGCATCCTCACCACCGCCGACGCGTTGACCTCGGCGAGCACGATGGCGACGTATCTGCAGGGTGACTGGTATCGGGATTGGGGTGCGCTGCAACAACTGACACCGTTGGTGCCCGATGCGCGACCGGCCACGGTGCGCACGGGAGACACGACGGAATGGGGTTGGAGCAGGAGCGGAGCGATCAGGGTGGTGAGTGAGAATGACTGAGACCACCACGACACCCGCGCCCGCCGAGCCCACCGGCCGTAGCCGCCGAATCAGCATCGCACGGATCGTCGCGGTCGTCGCCGGCCTGATCGGCATCGTGCTGGCGCTCGCGATGGCGGTGCTGCCGGTCACCTACACCAAGGTGCAGATCAAGTGGCCTCAGCCGACCTCGCAGAATGCGTCCGGTGTCGAGAACATCTTGGCGCCCAACGTCTCCTACACGCCGACCAACCTCGACCTGAGCGTTCCGTGTCGGCTCGCCGCCGATCTGCCGGCCCGGGGCGGAGTGCTCGTCAGCACCGTTCCGGAGAACGGGGCCGAAGCGGGCAAGGTGGGGCTGTTCGTCCGCGCGACCACCGACCGGTTGCTGGTCGCCCAACGAAATGCCGTTCTGCTCAATGTCCCCCGGGCGCAGGCGCAGAGCACTCCGGACTGCACGATCGTCATCCACGCCGACACCTCCGGCATCCGCGGTGAGATCCAGGGCTTCTCGGCCGCCGACGGCGCATCGACCTCGTTCCGCCTCGACGATCCCAACGCGCGCCCGCAGATCATCGGTGTGTACACCGACCTGCCTTCCACCGTCGACACCACGGGACTGTCGTACTCCTCGACCGTCGACACCCGCTTCGTGTCGAGCCCCACGACACTGAAACTCGCTGCGGCGCTGGCCGGCATCATCATGACCATCGCCTCGATGATCGCGCTGGCGGTCCTCGACACCCAGGACGGACGCAGACGCCGCCGCCTGCTCCCAGGGCGGATGAAGCGGCCCCGGGGGGACGACGAGGACGAGGACGCACCCGCGCTGCCGCCCGGTCGTAAGCCGTGGTGGCATGTGAGCGTCCTGGATGCGCTGGTCGTCGCCGTGCTGATCATCTGGCTGTTCGTCGGCGGCAACACCGCTGACGACGGGTACCAGGTCACCGTCGGCCGGATCGCGCCCGGCGCAGGCTATCTCGACAACTACTACCGGTATTTCGGTGTGCCACAGGACCCGTTTGGCTGGCACTACCAGTATCTTGCGTTGTGGATGCAGGTCAGCACCGCCACCCCGTGGCTTCGGCTGCTGCCGTTGATCTTCGGCGTCCTGTGCTGGTTCATGCTCTCGCGCGGGGCGTTCGGCCGGATCGGCAGCGCGGTCCGCAATTCGCGTGCGGCCCGCTGGGCCGGTGCCTTCGCCTTCCTCGCGGTGTGGCTGGCCTTCAACAACGGTCTGCGAGTGGAACCGTTCCTCGCCGTCGGCATCCTCGCCACATGGTTGCTGGTGGAGCGTTCCGTGGCGACCGGCCGCCTCTTCCCGCTGACCCTGGCGATCGTCGTCGCGGCCTTCACGCTGACCGTCCACCCGGCCGGTGCCATCGCGGCGGTTGCCCTGATCGCGGCGCTGCGACCGATTTTCGTGCGCTTGCGTTCACGGATTCGGCGCGACGGCTGGTTCCCGACGCTGACCCCGATCCTTGCCTCGGGGCTGCTGGTGCTCTACGAGATCTTCGCCGACCAGCCCCTCGCGTCCATTCTCGAGGGTGTCAAGGTGCAGGGCATCGTCGGACCCACCAACAAGTGGTGGACCGAGGCCATGCGGTACTACATCCTGCAGAACCCCACCACCGACGGCTCGATTGCCCGCCGGGTCGGGATCTTCATGACGCTCTTCGCGGTCATCCTGATCGTGCTGGTGCTGTTGAGTAGGCGCCGAGTGCCCGGCATCGCCACCGCGCCGCTCTGGCGGATCGTCGCGATCCTCGCCGGAGCCGTTGGGGTGCTGGCCTTCTCGCCGACCAAGGCCACCCATCAGTACGGCGCGTTCGCCACGTTGACCGGTGTGCTCGTCGCCGCGGCGACAGCGTTCATCTCTCCGCAGGTGATCCGCCGACGATGCAATCGGACCTTCATCGCCGCGGCGGCCACCTACGTACTCGCCGTCGTCTTCACCGGCCGCAACCAATGGTGGTACGTAGGCAGTTACGGCATCCCGTGGGGCGACGACACCCCGAATGTGGCCGGAATCAAGCTCTACCAACCGATTCTGCTGATCGCCGTCATCATCACGCTGGTCGGTGCCTGGCAGTATTTCCGCGACGACCGCCGCGCCCAACTGGGTGAGCCGATCGTCGAGCCGACCTCCGGGGTCCGCGGATTCCTCGGCCGGATGCCCACCTACTCGCTGGCGATCGTGCTCGCGATCGTGCTCGTGTTCAACATGATCTCCTTCGCCAAAGCAATTCAGACCCAACGCGGTTCGTGGTCGTGGGCGAGTTCCAACGTCAACGCCCTGCGTGGCAACCCGTGCGCGCTGGCCGATGCGATCCTCGTCGAAGCCGACCCCAACCAGGGCTTGCTCTCCCCGGCACGAGTTGCCGGACAAGAAAACTCGTCGCCGGGTGCGGCGCTGGCGGGCAAGGGCATGGTCGGATTCACCCCCAACGGGGTGGCGACGGACCTACAGGCCACCTACGACGACGACAACGACGCCGACTCCGACCAGCAGGATCCCACCCAGACCGACCCCAGCGCGGCCACCGACACCGGCGAGAACT
>NZ_MVPX01000300.1:0-593 GCF_002043085.1 Gordonia sp. i37
CCGGCTCGCCGTCACTCTTGGCCTGATTCGACGCGGCATCGACCGCAACCAGATTGGCGGGGTCATTGGCGAACTCGACGCGACGCTGCGCCGGCCACGACCACGCACCCAGATCCCATGACAGTGACAGCGGCACAATGTGATCGATCTGCACGCCGATCGCGGACCGGTCCCGGCGGAAGACGACGGTCGCACCGGTGTACGGGCTGCGGAACTCTCCGGTCAACACGGCCGTCGGGCAACTGCGTACCGACCCGACGGTGACATCCGACAGGTCACGCATCAGGATGTCGTTTCGGGTGTCGCAACCATTGTGTCCGCCGGTGACCGAGACCGCGTCGGTCCATGCCACACCGAACGCCGACCGTTGATAGTCGTCACGATCGGGTCGGTGGGGTACCACAGTCATCCGGCTCAGCGACTGCAGCGCGCGGCCGGCATCGGCGTGCAGGGCCGCATCGGGCGCCTGTCGGTCGAGATGGACCGTCACCGCGACGGCTACCGCCGTGGCCACCACCGCGAGAAGAAGCACCCACCGCCGCAGCGGCCAGGTGATCCCCGCGGGCGCGACGAGCCGACCGAGAACGGCTCCG
>NZ_MVPX01000301.1:0-3627 GCF_002043085.1 Gordonia sp. i37
TCCGGTACCAGGATCGCGTCCACCAGAGCACCCATCGCAGGGTGGTCGGCCAGTGTCCGGTCCGCAGCGACGATGTCCTGCGCGAGATCCCGCGCGTCGGCGATGATCTCGGCATCGTCGAGCAGCGACAGGAAGTGCAGTGACGTCTTGCCGCCGGACTGCAGCGAACCGAGGACATCACCCTCCCTTCGCTGTTGGAGATCGATCTGGGCGAGCTCGAATCCATCATTGGACGCAGCGACCGCCTCGAGTCGTTCCATCGACTTCGAACCCGGCGACACCCTGGTCATCAACAAGCACAGGCCGGGCAGTCCACCGCGGCCCACGCGTCCGCGCAACTGATGGAGCTGACTGACGCCGAACCGGTCGGCATCGACGATCACCATCGTCGTCGCATTCTTCACGTCGACTCCGACCTCGATGACCGTCGTCGACACCAGGATGTCGATCTCGCCGCGGCCGAACGCATCCATCGTCTCGGCCTTTTCCTCGGCCGGCATGCGTCCGTGCAGCATCGCGATCCGATGCCCACCGAGCGGACCCGCGAGCAGTTCGTGGAACTGATCGATCACCGCAACGGTCTCCTCCTCGGGCCCGTCACCATCGGCGTCGGCACCTCGTGCGGGCGTGCGGCCCTTGCGCACTGTCGCCTTTTTCGGCGCTGCCTTCTTCGGCGCATCGGGATCGTCCCCGATGCGTGAGCACACCACGTAGACCTGACGGTGCGCGGCAACCTCCTCGTCGACGCGCTCCCAGGCCCGATCGACCCACCGTTGCTTACCCATGGGCACGACGTTGGTGGTGATGGGCTGGCGGCCGGCCGGTAGTTCGGTCAGCACCGAGGTGTCGAGATCACCGAATGCGGTCATCGCGACGGTGCGCGGGATCGGCGTTGCCGTCATGACCAACACGTGCGGTGCGATGCCGTCGCGGCCACGCCCGCGGAGCGTGTCGCGCTGCTCGACACCGAACCGGTGCTGCTCGTCGACGACGAACATGCCCAGATCGAAGAAACTGACGTTCTCCTCGAGAAGGGCGTGGGTGCCGATCACGATGCCGGCCTGCCCGGTGACGACGTCGAGGAGGGTTTCGCGTTTGTCCTTGGTCTTCATCGATCCGGTCACCAGTGCGAGTTGGGTGGCACCGTCGGCGGCGCCGAGCCGGCCGGCCGAGCCCAGGTCACCGAGCATCGCCGAGATCGTTCGATAGTGCTGCGCGGCAAGCACTTCGGTGGGCGCAAGAAGTGCGCACTGGTGGCCGTTGTCGACGATGCGCAGCATCGCGAGCAACGCCACCAATGTCTTGCCCGAGCCGACTTCGCCCTGCAGGAGCCGACTCATCGGCTCGTCGCGACCGAGGTCGGTACCGATCTCCTCGGCGACAGCCTGCTGTCCGGTCGTCAGTGTGAACGGCAGCCGGGCGAGCAGTTGGTCTTCGAGGCCGCCCGGTACGTGCGGGCAGATCGGTGCGGTGTCGGTGCGCCCGGCGAGTCGCCGCTGCGCGAGGACCAGCTGGATCGCCAGTGCCTCATCGAATTTCATGCGCTCACGGGCCGGGCGGATCTCGCCGTCGGCCTCGGGCAGGTGGACCGAACGGACCGCGTTGTCGGTACGGATGAGCGACCGTTTCCGACGTTGCGCGTCATCGAGGGCGTCGGGCAGGGGTCCGACGAGGTCGAGGACACGACGCGCGGCGCTCCATATCTCCCATGTCTGACAGGTACTCGTCGCCGGGTATATCGGGATGATCGACCGATCAAACAGTGCAAGCATCGGATTGGGCGCCGAGGGATCGGATTCGCTTGCGGCGCGCTCGATCTCGTACATCTCCATCATCATCGGGCTGCCGACGACCTTCTCCAGGTCCTCACCGGTTTCCGGCAGCACCAGCCACTGCGGATGGGTCAACTGCGGCTGACTCCGGAAGAACTTCGCCGTGCCGGCCAACATCACCTTCCGGCCGGTGGTGAGCGCACGCGCGACGCTGTAGGGATTGAAGAAACTCACCTCGAAGGTTCGTTTCTCGTCCATGACCGACAGCCGGAGAATTTTTCCGGGACGCGACTTCATGGACGCCATGTTCGCCTTGGTGACGCGCCCGACGATGGTGACCCATTCGCCCTCCTCGAGTTCCTCCGACGCCGAGGGCTGGCCGCGCCGCACGTAGCGGCGCGGCGGATACCGGAGCAGTTCGCCGACGGTCGAGATCCCGATGGTCGCCAGACCCGCGGCCGTCTTCGGGCCGAGGACACCGGCCAGCTCGTCGGACAGCGTGACCGTCCCGGGGGTCACCGACGGAACCGTGACGGCGTCGTCCGTCGCCGCGGGGGTACGTCCGGACCGACCGGTCGAGGTGCGCCTGGCTGCCACTACTCGATCCCGACCTGGATCAGGTCGTCGCCCTGACCGGTGGCGTACACGCTCAACTCGATGCCCGCATAGTTGCGCCGCACATGTTCGGCCAGCGCGTCCAGCGCGGCATCGTCGACCTCGGAACCGGCCAGCACCGTCACCATCTCGCCACCGGTGGCCAACATGAGGTCGAGAAGTGCGGTCGCGGCCTCGGTCTGATCCGGGGCGATCACCAGCACGTCCGAACCGATGAGTCCCAGGATGTCGCCTACCTCGCAGGTGCCGGCCAGGGTCATCATGCGGCCTTCGGCGCGGCGCAGGGATCCCCATCGGGCACCGGCCGCCGCCTCGGCCATCGCATAGGCATCGGCGTCGGCGGATTCCCCCGGGTCGTGTACGGCCAGCGCAGCCAGGCACTGGGCCATCGACAGGGTCGGCAGCGACACCACCGACCGTTGCTGTGATCGGACGTCGGCGGCGACGGACACAAGATCCTGGCTGGTCATCGCACCGTTGGCCATGACGATGACGTGCGCGGCGTCGGTGTCGCGGATCGCCTGCGCCAGTATGTCGGTGCTCACCCCGCCGTCGGCGCGCACCACCGCGGCGCCCGCGTCGGCGAACAGCGCAGCGGCTCCCTGCCCCTTGACGACGGCGACGATGGCCCGCTTGTATCGCGGCGGCGGTTCGGCCGAGTCGACCTGCGACCGGATGGCGTCGAGGGCGAAACAGCTGATCCGGATGTCCGACATCTGCCCCGCGGCCAACCCGGCCTGTACCGCCTTGCCCGGTTCGCACGTGTGGACGTGCACCGAGAACCGCTCGCCGTCGCCGCTGGAGCTGTCGCCGACGATGACGACGGCGTCGCCGATGCGGTCGAGTTCGTCGCGCAGGGCACCGATGTGTTCGCCCGCGGCGCCGTCGAGCAGGTACATCACCTCGAAATCCATCTCCGAGGACCCCGAGCACGTCGCATCGTCGGGATGGCCCGGTCGTCCGCCGCCCATCAGCGAACCCCGGTAGCGCCGACGCCGCGCCGATACCCCGGTGATCACCGCGACCAGCGAATCGAGCAACACCAGGAAGCCGCGTGCACCTGCATCGACCACGCCGGCGGAGGCGAGCTCGGGCAGTTGATCGGTGGTCCGGTCGAGGGCTTCGGCGGCGCGGTCGGCCACCGCACGCACGAGATCGCCCGGCGGGTCGTCGGCGTGGGCGGCCGCAGTCGTCGCGGCCACCGAAATGACGGTCAGGACCGTCCCCTCGCGCGGCTCGC
>NZ_MVPX01000302.1:0-41394 GCF_002043085.1 Gordonia sp. i37
GTCGGCGAGTGTGCGGGCCACCGCTGCGATGTCGGCATCGTGGGGCAGGGCCGCGGCGGCATCGGCGGCGGCGCGCATCGTGTAGGCCATGTTGCTGCCGGTGTCGGAATCCGGGATGGGGAAGACGTTGAGGTCGTTGATCTCTCCGCGCGCCGCCTCGAGCCCGTCGGCGCTCGCCGCAGCCCAGTCACGCAGCAGCGCCGGGCTCATCGTCTGTGTCATACCCCCATGTGTCGCACCCCCGTGCGCCATGCCCCCGTGCTCTGCAGCCCCCTCGCTGCCCACACCATCGGTCATGCCACCATCGAATGCCGCCACGACCACCTCCCACCGACAACGCGCGTCCTCGACCCGCGAGAGCACCGAATCACCGCAGCTGCCGGCTTCGCCGACAACTGTGGTCGAGGTTACTCGCGAGGACCGACGGTGTCGGATCGGACTCCGCAGGGCTGGGGACTTCCCCGGATCGCCGACATGGGGTCCGGCACGGATTTGGTCGGCGGCCGCCGGGCCCGCTATCCTTGCACGGTTGCCTTGCCGCCAACGTGGCTCCGGTATACGGCGCGCGCTGTCGTCGCGCCCGTTCGGAGCTTGTGACGGCGGGCTGACCGAGAACCACACACCACTCACCCCCGAGGAGTTCGTTATGGCTGCCGTCTGTGACGTCTGCGGCAAGGGTCCGGGCTTCGGCAAGTCCGTTTCGCACTCGCACCGCCGCACCAACCGCCGGTGGAATCCGAATATTCAGTCGGTCCGCGTCGAGGTCGCCCCGGGTAACCGGAAGCGCAAGAACGTCTGCACCTCCTGCCTGAAGGCCGGCAAGACCTCCCTGGTCTGACCGACCCTCGGGTCGTTCGACCTGCGACCGTCGGCGAGCAGACCCGACCCACCGAGCGAACGCTCGGGCCGGGGTCGGGTCTTTTTCGTGTCCCGGCTAAGGTGACGGTCATGACTGCCACCCTTGACGCCGCAGGCCGCTCTCCCGTGACCCAGGACGGCGCCATCCTGACCATTGCCGTCTCGAGCCCCTCGGCCGGTAACCCCCTCGACGACACCGCACTGCGCGAGGCCACCGCGGCACTCAACGAGATCTCCCGCGGCGAGCGCGAGGTCGGTGCGATCCTCCTCACCGGTCCCGGCGCCAATTTCTGTGCCGGCGGCAATGTCCGCGCCTTCGCCGACGCGCCGGACCGTCCGGCCTACCTCCGCGAGGTCGCCGACAACTTCCATGCCTTCGTACTCGCGCTCGCCGGTGCCGACCGCCCCGTCGTCGCGGCCGTGAAGGGCTGGGCCGCCGGTGCCGGCATGAGCATCGTGCTCCACGCCGACATCGCGATCGGCGGAACCTCGACGGCTCTGCGACCCGCCTACGGCGGAATCGGTCTGACCCCCGACGGCGGCATGTCCTGGACCCTGCCGAGGGCGGTTGGCGCAGCCCGTGCTCGCGAGATCATCCTCACCAACCGCGTGATCCGCGCCGAGGAGGCGCTCTCGATCGGCATCCTGTCCCGGGTCGTCGACGACGACGCGATCGTCACCGAGGCCGAAGCGGTGGCGCAGACCCTCGCCTCCGGTTCGCGCGCTGCGCTCTCGGCGGCCCGACACCTGCTCACCGCGTCGGCGACCACGTCACTGCCGGAACACCTTCTCGCCGAGGCCCGGTCGATCTCCGAGCGCAGTGGTGAGCCCGAGGGGATCGAGGGAATCGACGCCTTCATCGCCAAGCGAAGCCCGGATTTCGTTGCCGCACGCGACAACTGACATCGCAGCCGAGTTCGGCCCGGACTTCCGCGACGAGCTCGATCGATTGTTCGCCCTGCGGCGTGATGTACGCCGGTTCCGCACCGACCCGATCGATGCGGACCTGCTCGACACAATCCTGCATCGCGCCGAATTGTCTCCGTCGGTGGGCAACTCGCAGCCGTGGCGATGGGTCGAGGTGCGATCACCGCGGTGCCGTGGACAGATCCGGGAGAACTTCGCGCGGAGCAACGCCGACGCCCTCGACGGCTACGACGGCGAACGTGCCCGGCTCTACGCCGGGCTCAAGCTCGCCGGGCTCCACGACGCCCCCGTCCACCTCGCGGTGTTCACCGATCATGAACTGCCCCAAGGGCACGGTCTCGGGCGAGCGACCATGCCGGAGACGCTCGACTACTCGACGGTGGCGGCCGTCACCGCGCTGTGGCTCGCCGCACGGTCACACGGCGTCGGCGTCGGATGGGTCTCGATCCTCGACGCCGCGGCCGCGCACCGCACTCTCGAGGTGCCCGACACCTGGTCACTCACCGCCTATCTGTGCCTGGGATACCCCGAAACCATCACGGACGTCCCCGAACTCGAGCGCGTCGGCTGGCAGGAACGTACCGATCCGGGTGCGCGGCGCTTCTCCCGCTGAGTTGCCGGCGTCGGGCAACAGCCTCGACCCCGCCGACAGCGCTCGGATTTCCGCCGACAGCGCTCTCCCCGACGCCGACCGCGCTCGGCACCGACGGCAGCGGGCGCCATCGGCACCCCGGCAGGCGCCGTCGGCGAAATATCGGGCGCCGTCGGCGAAATGAAGGGCGCCGTCGGTGAGGTCTCGGGCGCGGGGGCTCAGGGATTCAGACGCTCAGGACGGCAAGCGCCAGTCGACCGGCTCGCCGCCGAGATCCTCGAGTTCGGCATTGGCGCGACTGAAGGGCCGTGACCCGAAGAACCCGCGACTCGCCGACAACGGTGAGGGGTGCGCCGAGACGATGGCCGGCACGTCGGGCATCCACTGCTGCAGGCCCGCGGCATCACGCCCCCACAGAATGGCCACCAGCGGTTCGTCCCGGTCGACGAGCGCCTTGATGGCACATTCGGTGACCTTCTCCCAACCCTTTCCGCGGTGTGAGGCCGGTTCTCCGGGCGTCACGGTCAGCACGCGGTTGAGCAGCAGGACACCATTGCGGGCCCACGGTGTCAGGTCACCGTTGGCCGGGCGCGGATAGCCGAGGTCCTCGCAGTACTCGGTGTAGATGTTGGCCAGCGACCGCGGAATCGGCGAAACCTCCGGCGCCACCGAGAAACTCAGACCCACCGCGTGCCCCGGTGTGGGATAGGGGTCCTGACCGACGATGAGTACCCGAACATCGTCGAAAGGACTGGTGAAGGCGCGCAACACATTCTGTCCGGCGGGCAGGTAACCACGCCCGGACTCGTTCTCGGCACGCAGGAACTGCCCCATCTCGGTGATGACGTCGGCCACCGGTTCCAGTGCGTGTGCCCAACCGGGATCGAGGAGTTCGGCAAGTGGCTTGGGCGCCATGATCAGTCGAGCCTCCGTAGCGATGTCCGGTAGTGCTGGGCGTTCTGGAAATACATCTCGACGTTCATCTCGAGATGTCCGGGCGGCACCTCGTATCCCTCACGCAACTTCGCGGGGATGCCGAGCACCATCCGGTGTGCGGGCACCTCGGCATCGAAGGGGACCACCGCGCCGGCCCCGACGATCGCACCCGCTCCGACCGTGGAGCCATTGAGCACCACCGACCCCGACGCGATCAGCACATCGTCACCGATGGTCGAGCCCTCGATGTGGGCATTGTGGCCGACGACGCAGCCCGCACCGATGACGGTCGGATGGATCGGCGTGCAATGGATGACGGTGCCGTCCTGGATGTTGGTGCGCCGACCGATGGTGATCGTGCCGTAGTCACCGCGCAGCACTGCGCCGGGCCACACCGAGACGCCGTCGGCCAGTGTCACCGCGCCGATGACGGTCGCATCGGGATGAACGTAGACGTCCTCCCCCAGTTCCGGTTCTCGGTCGTCGAGCGCATAGATCGCCATGGTGGTGATCTAATCACCGCCGGGACTCGTCGCGGTCCGCCACCCCGCGAATGCCCGTGGCGAGCACCGACCGTCGAGCACCGACCGCCGGGTGCCTCACCGATCGAATGCGCGCCACCCGCTGAGCCCGGCGATGTCGGCGCCGTCGATGGTGACGCGGGCCGGTCCCGGTCGCACCTCGCCGATCTCGGTCCACCCGGGCGGTACCGCGCCGGGCGCGAACGACGCCAACAGTTCGTGGTCCTCCCCACCGGTCAGCGCCCAGGTCCGTGCGTCGGCACCCAGCAGGGCGGCGACCTGGTCGACCTCCGCGCATCTGGGCACCGCATCTCCGGTGACGGCCAGCGACACCCCGGAGGAGGCGGCCATCGTGCGGAGTTCTTCGACCAGGCCGTCGGAGATGTCGGTCATGGCGTGGGCCCCCGCGCGCGCGGCGAGGACACCCTGGGAGAGATCCGGCGCCGGCAACAGGAACGCCGAGACCACCGTCGCACGCGGATCGGCGTCGCGCTGCCACCGCGCCATCGGCGCGACACCGGATCGGGAGACCACCGCGAACCCGGCCGCCGCCGATCCCAGCGGACCACTGACCGCCAGCAGATCGCCGGCACGCGCCCCGGACAATGTCACCGGTGCGAGACCGTCGAGGGCGCCGACCGAGGTGATGCTCACCACGATCTCGTCGGCGGCCACGAGATCACCGCCGAGCACCCGCGCCCCGAGGCGATGCGCGGCATCGACGATGCCGGTGTTCAGATCGGCCAGCCAACCGACCGTGGTCTGCGGCGGACAGGCCAGCGCCACAACCGCTCCGGTCGTCCGGCCGCCCATCGCGGCGATGTCGGCGGCACTCTGCACGACGGTACGCGCACCGATCTGTGCGGCACCGGACCATTCGAGTCGAAAGTGGCGGTCCTGCACCGCGGTGTCGGTACTGATGACGGTCGGCCCGACGTCGAAGACCGCCGCGTCGTCACCGGACCCGATCACGATGTCGCTGCCGGACGACGATTCGGGCCGGTGCGCAACCGCTGAGGTGAACATCGCGATGATCGCTCGCTCCCCCACCTCGCCGAGCGTCGCCGACCTGTCGACCGCCGACCTGTCGACCTCCGACCTGTCGACCTCGTGCCGGCCGACGTCGTGCCGGCCGTGGTCAACACCGTGATCGGGCCGACCACCGAGGGGCTCGGTGCCCACCTCGACTCCCCTCCCTCGCGGTGCCGACTCGCCACCCACGGGGTTGTCAGCGACAATGTGTCCCAGCAGTGTAGTGGTTCGGGCGTTGTGAGCCCGGTCGCCGCGGCACCGCCTGCGGGGTCATCAGCCCGATTCCCGCGACGTGGCAGATGTGGAGAGGATGGCCGTGGTTCAGGCTTACATACTGATCCAGACCGAGGTCGGACGTGCGGCTCTGGCCGCAGCGACCATCGCAGAGATCTCGGGGGTCGCCTCGTCCGAAGAGGTCAGCGGACCGTACGACGTGATCGTCCGGGTGGACGCCGCCGACGCCGCGCATCTGCGTAACGATGTGGTCCCGCAGATCCAGAAGGTCGACGGCATCACCCGAACCCTCACCTGCCCGGTGGTGACCACCGCGCACTGAGACGACTCGGCACGGGCAGCGCGGGGTGCAGGTCCCGGCACGGTTAGGGTGAGGCGTGTGAGTAGCCCCGAAGACTCCGCCGGCGATGGGCGCGACAAATCCGAGCCCACCGAGACGACCACCGGCGAGCCCGATCACGCTCGATACGAGGGCGGCTCGGGGCCGCGATTGAGCCCGGCGCTGATCGCCACGCTCGTCACCATCCCGATCATGGTCATCGTCGGATTCATCACCTATGCGGCACTCAAGTCGTCGGATCAGCAGCAGACCCCGGTCGATTCGTACACGGCGGCCACGTCCGCCGATGCCGGCCGGTGCGCGACACTGATGGCCGCGCTACCGGAGTCGTTCGAGGGGTTCGGCGCCAAGCAGGTCGACGGTGACACCGCAACCTGGAAGGGGTCCGACGGCGGCGACCCGGTGACCGTGCGCTGTGGTGTGGACCGGCCGAGCGAACTCGCCCCGTCGAGCCGACTGCAGACGGTCAACGGTGTGCAGTGGTTCATCACCGACACGATCGAGAACCGTGGGCAGGCCTATGTGTGTGTCGATCACCGACCCTATGTGGCGCTGTGGGTTCCGGTCAGTGGCGGAAACTCCTCGATCACCGACGTCTCGGCCGCGATCGGTCGCGTATTACCCACCGGGCCTTTGGATTTCGGGTGATCGGCGAGCCGTACCCGGATCAGTCCCGGTAGACCTCGGGCTTGGTGGTACGGCCGAGCAACGACGCGACCGCGTCGGCGACCGACATCCCGGAATGGCACACACCGTGGACTGCATCGGTCAGCGGCATCGACACCTCGTGACGTTCGGCGAGCGCACGCACCGACGTACACGACTTCACGCCTTCGGCGACCTGCCCGTTGGTGGCGGCCTGCGCCTGTTCCATTGTCGCCCCCTCGCCGAGTCGCGCACCGAAGGTTCGGTTGCGCGACAACGGAGATGAGCACGTCGCCACCAGATCACCGATGCCGGCCAGACCGGCGAGGGTCTCGATGTGCGCGCCGACGGCGACACCGAGCCGGATCGTCTCGGCCAGGCCTCGGGTGATGATGGTTGCCAGGGTGTTCTGTCCGAATCCGACACCGCTGGCCATCCCACATGCCAGGGCGATCACGTTCTTCACCGCGCCACCGATCTCACAACCGACGACGTCGGTGTTGGTGTACGGACGGAAGTAACCGGTGTTGAAGGCGCTCTGCAACGCTTCTGCGCGTTGCTCATCGCGGCAGGCTATCACCGTTGCCGCCGGCTGTCCCTCGGCGATCTCCCGCGCGAGGTTGGGCCCGGTCAGTACCGCGATCCGATCCTCTGACACCTCGCCGACCTCGGCGATCACCTCGCTCATCCGCATCAACGAATGCGTCTCGATCCCCTTGGCCAGCGACACCAGCGTCGCGTCCGAGCCGAGATGCGGCCTCCACGCGGTCAGGTTGTCGCGCAACGACTGCGACGGCACCGCGCACACGACGATGTCGGCGTCGGGCAATACCTCCTCGAGGTCACTGGAGGCACGGAGTTGCTCGGGCAGGGCGATGCCGGTGAGATAGTCGGGGTTGGTGTGCTCGGCGTTGATCGTCTCGGCGAGCTCGGGCCGGCGGGCCCACAACACGGTGTCGGTTCCCGCGTCGACCAGAACCTTCGCCGTCGCGGTCCCCCACGACCCGGCACCCATGACCACCGCGCGCACGTCCACTCCCCTTCACCGATCGATTGTGGCCTTCACCCTAGCCCGCGGCCGATGCCCATCCACCGTGATTGGGGTGTCCGGTGGGCACGCGGTCGGCGCCGACTGCGCCGCGTCGTCCATCATGGGAGCGTGGGAGGCGAGAACAGCAACGATCACGTGCAGACGCCGGCGGTGGCCGCCGTTCTGGTCGTCAAACACCTCCGTGCCGCCAAGACCCGTCTCGCCGCGTCCCGCAACCCACCGAGCACGGCACCCGGACCAGCAGCCCCGGCATCGCCGGTGACACGGATCGGTGAGCACGGCGAGCTGGTGCTCTCGATGCTGCTCGACACCCTGGCGGCGGTGCGGTCGGCGGGACTGGGCCCGATCGTCGTGGTCAGCCCCGACGACGACGTTCTGCGTGCGGTCGCCGCCGCCGGGGCCCTGGCCTTGCCGGAGGTCGCACGCCCGGACTCGTCACTGAATCATGCCTACGCGCAGGGGGCGGAGTGGATACGCGCCCACCGGCGCGACATCCGAGGCGTGCTGATGGTGCAGGCCGATCTCCCGGCCGCAGACGCCGCCAGCATCCGCACCGTACTCGACGAATGCGCCGAGATCCCGTACGCATTGGTCACCGACGCCGGCGGCGACGGGACCGCGCTTCTCCTGCGTCCCGCCGACGATGTTCGACTGCCGCGCTTCGGAATCGGTTCGGCCGCCGCGCATCGCGCCGACGGAGCACTCGAGATCGATCCGGCGCACCGGCGCTGGCCGGATCTGCGCACCGATGTCGACACCGCTGCCGACCTCGAGGCCGCGGTCGCTCTGGGAGTGGGAGCGCACACGCGAGCTGTTCTCGGTCTCGACGGACCGATTACGCGACGTCGGGCGTCGTGGTGGTCCCGGGCCGGGCGGTGAGGCTGCGGCTCGCCGGACCGATGCGTCATGATTGAGCGGTGAGCCCCGCAGACGACACCTCGACCCAGCCACTCACCGCGATCCCCGGCGCCCCGCCGGCGGCCACCCTGGCACCAGACGAATCGGCCGATCTGCCAGAGGACCGCTATCTGAATCGCGAACTCAGTTGGCTCGACTTCAATTCGCGTGTGCTCGCACTCGCCGAGGACACGTCGCTGCCGTTGCTCGAGCGCGCGAAGTTCCTCGCGATCTTCGCCTCGAATCTCGACGAGTTCTTCATGGTGCGGGTCGCCGGGCTCAAACGCCGCGACGAGACCGGTTTGTCGGTGCGGTCCGCGGACGGCCTCTCCCCCCGCGAGCAGTTGCTGCGCATCGCCGGGCGCACCCAGACCCTCGCCGACCGGCATGCCCGCGTGTTCCTCGATTCGGTACGACCCGACTTGGCGGACAACGGAATTCACGTGGTGTCGTGGTCGGAGCTCGATGCCGATCAGCAGAAGCGGATGGTGGAGCACTTCCACGAGCAGGTCTTCCCGGTACTCACCCCGCTCGCCGTCGATCCGGCCCATCCGTTCCCCTACATCTCCGGGCTGTCGCTGAATCTGGCGGTGACGGTGAAGGACACGAACGAGGGCGGCGAGCACTTCGCGCGAGTCAAGGTGCCCGACAACGTCAATCGTTTCGTCCGCGTCGACCAGCTCGCTCCCGGGTCGGCGGTGGCCGACGGCCGCGGCCACCACCCCGCCGTGCTGTTGCCGATGGAAAACCTCATCGCCGCGAATCTGGAACATCTGTTCCCGGAGATGCAGATCGTCGAGCATCACGTCTTCCGGATCACCCGCAACGCCGATTTCGAGGTCGAGGAGGATCGCGACGAGGACCTGTTGCAGGCTCTCGAACGCGAACTCGCCCGTCGCCGTTTCGGTTCACCGGTGCGTCTCGAGGTCGCCGACGACATGAGCGAGCACATGCTCGAGTTGCTGCTGCGGGAACTCGACGTCAATCCGGCCGACGTCATCCAGGTACCCGGATTGCTCGACCTGTCCTCGCTGTTCGAGATCTACGGTCTGGATCGTCCGCACCTGAAGGATCGTCCGTTCGTTCCCGCAACACATCCGGCGTTCGGTGAACGCGAGACGCCCAAGAGTGTCTTCTCCACCCTGCGCGAAGGCGATGTGCTCGTCCATCATCCCTATGACTCGTTCTCGACCAGCGTTCAGCGGTTCATCGAACAGGCTGCTGCCGATCCGCACGTGTTGGCGATCAAGCAGACGCTGTACCGCACGTCGGGTGATTCGCCGATCGTCAACGCGCTCATCGACGCCGCCGAAGCGGGCAAGCAGGTCGTGGCGCTCGTGGAGATCAAGGCACGTTTCGACGAACAGGCCAACATCAAGTGGGCGCGTCAACTCGAGCAGGCCGGTGTCCACGTCGTCTATGGTCTCGTCGGCCTGAAGACGCACTGCAAGACCTGCCTGGTGGTGCGGCGTGAGGGTTCGACGATCAAGCGCTACTGCCACATCGGAACCGGCAACTACAATCCGAAGACCGCCCGGCTGTACGAGGACGTCGGGTTGCTCACCGCCGCACCGGATATCGGCGCCGACCTGACCGATCTGTTCAACACGCTGACCGGTTACTCGCGCAAGACCGAGTACCGCAACATCTTGGTCGCCCCGAACGGCATCCGTTCGGGAATCGTCGATCGGATCGATCGGGAGATCCTCGCTCATCACGAGGGCGACGAGCGCGCGCGGATTCGTTTGAAGGCCAACGCACTCGTCGACGAGCAGGTCATCGACGCCCTGTATCGGGCCTCGCAGAGCGGGGTTCCGGTGGAGATCGTGGTACGCGGAATCTGCGCATTGCGGCCGGGGATGCCGGGCGTGAGTGACAACATCGTGGTGCGCTCGATCCTGGGACAGTTCCTGGAGCATTCGCGCATCATGCATTTCGGGGCGCAGGACGAGTACTGGATCGGCAGCGCGGACATGATGCACCGCAACCTCGATCGTCGGATCGAGGTGATGGTGCAGGTGCGCGATGAGCGCCTCACCGGTGAACTCGCCGACATCTTCTCCTCCGCCCTCGATCCGCGAACCCGGTGCTGGGTGCTGCATTCCGACGGTAGCTGGGTGGCCTCCCCCGCCGCGGGTGAAGAGGTGCGCGATCATCAGCGCCAGATGATGCGGCGGAATCGCCGCCGGGACTCGGGCGCATGACCCCGCCGGGACTCGGGCGCATGATCCTGCCGGGGTGGGTCGACACCGTCCGGTAACCGTGGTCGGTTACGATCGCCCGCGTCCCAGGGGTTCACGGGTGTCGACAAGAGCAGAGGTGTACACGAGGCGATGTCCAAGTCGGGCAAGTCGGATTCGCAGAAGAGCGCTCCCGCCAGGACCGTTTGGGCGGCCGGTGGGGTGTTGTGGCGCCGATCGAAGGGGACGGTGCAGATCGGGGTGGTGCACCGCCCGCGGTATGACGATTGGACGTTGCCCAAGGGCAAGCTCGACGCCGGTGAGACCCTGATCGATACCGCTGTCCGGGAGATCGACGAGGAGACCGGGCATGTGGTGCGTCTGGGTCGGCTGCTGACGACGGTGTCCTACGATCTGCCGCACGGCCGCAAGCATGTCCGGTACTGGTCGGCGGAGTCGGTGGGTGGGCGCTTCGAGGCCAATCATGAGGTCGACGAGCTGGATTGGTTGTCGACGGAGCAGGCGGCGGATCGCCTGAGCTATCGGCTGGATCGTTCCGTGCTGGAGGAGTTCACGCGGTTACCCGTCGAGCTCACGACGTTGCTGCTGGTGCGGCATGCGCGTGCGGGCAGTCGTTCTCGGTATCGGGGTGAGGACCGGACGCGCCCTCTCGACGCGGTGGGTCGGGAGCAGGCGCGGGCGCTGGTGCCCTTACTGGCGGCGTTCGGGGTGACCGAATTGCACAGTGCGAACCCGGTCCGTTGCGTCGAGACTCTCGCCCCGACCCGAGATCGTCTCGGGGGCACCATCATCGAGGAACCCACGTTGTCGGAGGCGGCCTATGCCGACGACCCGGCGCCGGCCCGTGCGCGGATCAGGGAACTCGCCGAGCCCGGGGATGGGCGGGTGCGTGCGGTGTGTAGTCAGGGCAAGGTGATTCCGCCGCTGATGCAGTGGTGGGCCGAGCACGACGGTCTCACCTTGCCGAAGGCGCGCAACCGCAAGGGAAGTGTGTGGGTGCTCTCGGCACTCGCCGGCACTCTGGTGGCGGCCGACCACATCGATTCTCCTCTCCCGCGTCTCGATCACTGAGCCGAAGGCGACTCGTCACCACTGAGCCGAAGGCGACTCGTCACCACTGAGCCGAAGGCGACTCGATCACTGAGCCGACCGCAACTCGTCGATGGCGGGGCCCCACACAGCAACTCACCCCTGACGAGGGAAGTTCGTCAGGGGTGAGTGCGATCGTGGTCGCCCCGGGTGTGCCCCGGTTGCGGGCTCAGCGCCGGGTGGTCTTCTTGGCGGGAGCCTTCTTGGCGGCGGTCTTCTTGGCGGAAGCCTTCTTTGCCGCGGTCTTCTTGGCGGGAGCCTTCTTCGCCGCGGTCTTCTTCGCTGCAGTGGTCTTGGCCGGCGCCTTCTTGGCGGCGGTCTTGGTTGCAGTGGTCTTGGCCGGGGCCTTCTTGGCGGCGGTCTTCTTGGCGGGAGCCTTCTTTGCCGCGGTCTTCTTGGCCGGGGCCTTCTTCGCCGCGGTCTTCTTCGCGGCGGTGGTGGTGCCCGCACCGCTTCCGCGCTTGACGGCCGGACCGGTCGCCGAGAGCTTCTGCTTGCCGGCGACGACGGCCTTGAACTGCGCGCCCGGACGGAACGCCGGAACCGAGGTGGCGCGCACCTTCACGGTCTCACCGGTACGCGGGTTGCGTGCGACGCGCGGTGCGCGACGACGCTTCTCGAAGACACCGAACCCGGTGATGGTGACACTCTCGCCGCGGTTCACCGCGCGGACGATGGTGTCGACGATCAGCTCGACCGCTTCGGTCGCGGTCTTGCGATCAGCGTCGAGCTTCTTGGTCAGCTCATCGATGAGCTCTGCCTTGTTCATTGATATACCTCCGCAAGCTGTTCTGGCCGTATCTGATATAGCCAGCTAACCCCACACGGTAAACGTCCGAGGCGAAAACGTCCATCTTCCACGCCAATCGACGGGACGTGTTGCGAAAATTTCAGGCCGCTAACACGTTCCGTCGATGGCGTTCGGGGCTTGCCGAGAGGTCGAACCCGGGAGCAGAACTCAGGCCGGCAGGGTCACCGGCTTGAAGGCGGGCCGCCCGTTCTCGTACTCGGAAATCGCGTCTACCTGCCGTAATGTCAGGCCGATGTCGTCGAGGCCCTCCATCAGACGCCACCGCGTGTAGTCATCAATTGTCAACGGCACCACGAGGTCTGCTGCGGTCACCGTCCGCTCGGGAAGGCTCACAGTCACTTCGAGGCCGGGCTGCTCCTCGAGTCGCTTCCACAGCAGTTCGACGTCGGATTGCTCGACCTGGGCGGCCACCAGGCCCGCTTTGCCCGCGTTGCCCCGGAAGATGTCGGCGAACCGGGAGGAGATGACCACCCGAAAACCGAAGTCCGACAGCGCCCAGACGGCATGTTCGCGCGACGACCCGGTCCCGAAGTCAGGTCCGGCGACCAGGACCGAACCGCGATTCCAGGGTTCGGCATTGAGGATGAAGTCCGGATCGGAGCGCCAGCCGGCGAAGAGTCCGTCCTCGAATCCGGTTCGGGTGACCCGTTTGAGGTAGACGGCGGGGATGATCTGGTCGGTGTCGACGTTGCTGCGGCGCAACGGCACGCCGATCCCGGTGTGCTCGATGAAGGGTTCCATGATGTGACTCCGGTCTGCGAATGAGAGGTGTGGCGGGGACTCGCCGGGAGTTCCCGCCGAAGGCCAAGACTTCTGGGGCGCTACAGGTCTGCGGGCGAGGACAAGGTGCCGCGCACCGCGGTGGCGGCGGCCACGGCCGGTGAGACGAGGTGAGTTCGCCCACCCTTACCCTGCCGGCCCTCGAAGTTGCGGTTGGAGGTCGAGGCACAGCGCTGACCCGGGGCGAGTTGGTCGGGGTTCATCCCGAGGCACATCGAGCATCCGGCCTGACGCCACTCGGCGCCTGCGGCAGTGAAGATCTCACCGAGACCCTCCTCCTCGGCCTGTGCACGCACGCGCATCGACCCGGGCACCACCAGCATCCGGAGTCCGTCTGCCACTTTGCGGCCCTTGAGGATTTCGGCAACGGCACGCAGATCCTCGATCCGTCCATTGGTGCACGAGCCCACGAACACGGTGTCGACGGCCACCTCGCGCAGCGGGGTGCCGGGCGTGAGGTCCATGTATTGCAGCGCCTTGGCTGCTGCGCCGGAGGCGGTTTCGTCGCCCATGTCGGCCGGATCGGGCACCGTCGCCGACAGTGGCGCGCCCTGGCCGGGATTGGTTCCCCAGGTCACGAACGGAGAGAGCGTGGCGGCGTCGATGCGGACCTCGGCGTCGAACTCCGCGCCGGGATCGGTGCGCAACGAATCCCAATAGGCCACCGCCGCATCCCAGTCGGCGCCGGTGGGGGCGTTGGGGCGGCCCCGCAGGTACTCGTAGGTGACGGCGTCGGGCGCGATCATCCCGGCGCGGGCGCCGGCCTCGATCGACATGTTGCAGATGGTCATCCGCGCTTCCATCGACAGTTTCTCGATGGCCGAGCCGCGGTATTCGAGGACGTAGCCCTGCCCGCCGCCGGTACCGATCTCGGCGATGACGGCCAGGATGAGGTCCTTGCTCGTGACGCCGGTCGGCAGATCACCGTCGACGGTGATGGCCATGGTCTTGAAGGGACGCAGGGACAGCGTCTGGGTCGCGAGGACGTGCTCGACCTCGGAGGTGCCGATTCCCATTGCCAGCGCACCGAATGCGCCGTGGGTCGAGGTGTGCGAGTCGCCGCAGACCACCGTCATACCCGGCTGGGTCAGTCCCAGTTGCGGGCCGACGACGTGCACGATGCCCTGCTCGGCATCTCCCATGGGGTGCAGCCGGATACCGAATTCCTCGCAATTACGACGCAGGGTCTCGACCTGCGTGCGCGACACCGGGTCGGCGATGAGATCGGTCTTGATCGTCGGGACGTTGTGATCCTCGGTGGCGATCGTCAGGTCGGGCCGGCGCACGGGACGGCCTGCGAGCCGCAGACCGTCGAAGGCCTGCGGGCTGGTGACCTCGTGGACCAGGTGAAGGTCGATGTAGATCAGGTCGGGTTTCGACGCCCCGTCCCCGCGGACGACGACGTGGTCCTCCCAGACCTTCTCGGCGAGAGTGCGTGGCCCCGTTGGGGTGTTGTGGGTGTCCGCAGCGCTGTATGTCGCGCCCGCAGGGCTGTTCGATCCGGTTGGGTTGTTCGTCATGGCTGCACTCGCATCCGTCTCTGGCAAAGTCGCTGTCGGCGACCGGAATGGGCTGCGGATCACCGACCGACGTGCATCTCAGTATTTGGACAGCTAGTATCGTCCTATGGGAAAGGATAGCGCATCGGAGCCCAGCAGCGGAATCGGTGTCCTCGACAAGTCGGTCACCGTCCTGCGCGCCATCGCCGAGACCCCGTGCAATCTCACGGAATTGTGCGAACGCACCAGCCTGCCCCGGGCCACCGCGCATCGACTCGCGGTGGGACTCGAGACGCACCGCCTGCTCGCACGCAACGCCGCCGGCCGCTGGTATCCCGGGCCGGCCTTGGGCGAACTCGCCTCCTCGGCACATGATCCGGTGCGCGAGGCCGCACTGATGGTGCTGCCGCGACTGCGGGAGATCACCGGCGAATCGGTCCAGGTGTATCGCCGCGAAGGCTCCGAGCGGGTGTGTATCGCGGCAATGGAACCACCGACCGGCCTGCGGGACACCGTCCCGGTGGGCACCCGGTTCCCGATGACCGCCGGGTCGGCCGCGAAGGTCCTCGCGGCGTGGGCCGACACGAGCACACAGCGACACCTCTTGGCCGACAGTGCCTTCAGCGACCGCTCACTGCACGACATCCGACGACGCGGGTGGGCACAGAGTGCCGGTGAGCGTGCGGCGGGCGTCGCCAGCGTCTCGGCCCCGGTACGCGATGCGGCAGGCGAAGTCGTTGCCGCGATCTCGGTTTCGGGGCCGATCGACCGGATGGGACGCCGGCCCGGGGCCCGCTGGGCCGCGGATCTGCTCGCCGCCGCCGACGCCATCCACAAGAGGTTGGTGTCGGCCCGATAGGGCCACTGGGTTAGCGTCGGTGAGGAACCACAGGCACGAACCACACAGAGATGAACCACAGGAATCCGCGGACGGGTTTCCGGTCGCGGGCATGAGGAGGAAGTGACCGGGCAATGGGCACAAACCAGCGCACCCAGATCGTGATGAGTCCCGACGAGATCGAGGAGTTCATCGCCCGCAGCCGAACCGCCACCCTCGCCACGACCGGACCCGACGGCAGCATTCATCTCGTTGCCATGTGGTACGGGATCATCGACGGCGAGATCTGGTTCGAGACGAAGGCCAAGTCGCAGAAGGCCGTCAATCTCCGGCGCAACAATCGGTGTTCGGTTCTCATCGAGGACGGCGACACCTACGACACCTTGCGCGGCGTGGCCATCGAGGGCACCGCGGAGATCCTCGACGACGCCGATTCCTGCCTGCAGGTGGGTATCTCGGTGTGGGAGCGCTACACCGCCCCGTACACCGAGGAATCCAAACCCTTCGTCGAGCAGATGATGAACAAGCGCGTCGCGGTACGCATCACCGGAAGCCGGACGCGCTCCTGGGATCACCGCAAGCTCGGTCTGCCACAGACGCCGGTGTCCGGATCGACGGCCCAGTATCTGTAGGCACCGCTGCCTCCGGCGTCGATAACATCCCCGGCTGCACAAGCGAAAGGCGCCCTCCCGGGATTACCGGGAAGGGCGCCTTTCTCTGTAGCCCCGACGGGATTCGAACCCGCGCTACCGCCTTGAGAGGGCGGCGTCCTAGGCCGCTAGACGACGGGGCCATAGACCTTGGTGGTCGCTGGGGTACCAGGACTCGAACCTAGAATGGCGGTACCAGAAACCGCTGTGTTGCCAATTACACCATACCCCAAGGTTTTCTCTTTTCCTCTCGGAAAAGAACCTGCGATAGATTAGCAGAGCACTACCCCTGGACCACAAATCGCCTGGTCAGTGGCTACTTTGCCGCCAACTCCCGGGCCGCGCGCAGACGCGCGAGGCTCACGTCGCGGCCCAGCAGTTCCATCGACTCGAACAGCGGCGGCGAGACCTGCGACCCGGTCACCGCAACCCGCACCGGACCGAACGCCTTGCGCGGTTTGAGGCCCAGATCGTCCACCAGCGCGGCGTCGAGGGCGTCGTGCAGTGCGGACGTCTGCCACGACGACAGACCCTCCACGGCGGCGATGGTGGCGTCGAGGACCGGCACCGCGTCGGCACCGAGATTCTTGGCGGCGGCCTTCTCGTCGATGGTGAACTCCGCGTCGGAGACGTAGCAGAACGACATCAATGCCCACGCGTCGCCCAGCACCTGGATTCGGGTCTGCACGAGTTCGGCGAGGGCGGTGAAGGTGGCGTCGTCGATCGGCTCCGACAGGTGACCGCGGTCGATGAGGTAGGCCTTGAGCCGCGCGGCGAAGTCACCGAGTTCGAGCATCCGGATGTGCTCGGCGTTGATCGCGTCGGCCTTCTTCTGGTCGAAGCGCGCGGGATTGGAGTTGACGTCGCGGACATCGAACTTGTCGATCATCTGCTCCAGGGTGAACACATCGGTCTCGTGCGAGTACCCCCAGCCGAGCAGCGCGAGGTAGTTCAGCAGACCCTCCGGCAGGAATCCGCGGTCCCGGTGATGGAACAGGTTGGACTGCGGATCGCGTTTGGAGAGTTTCTTGTTGCCCTCCCCCATGACGAACGGCAGATGCCCGAAGACGGGCACCGCCTCGGCCACCCCGATCCGGATCAGCGCCTCGTACAACGCGATCTGGCGCGGGGTGGATGAGAACAGGTCCTCGCCGCGCAACACATGGGTGATCCGCATCATCGCGTCGTCAACGGGATTGACGAGGGTGTAGAGCGGATCGCCGTTCGCACGGGTCAACGCGAAGTCGGGAACGGTACTCGACTTGATCGTCGTGGCGCCGCGGACGAGATCGTCCCAGGTGATGTCACGGTCGGGCATGCGAAGGCGCACAACGGGATTGCGGCCCTCGGCGCGATAGGCGGCACGCTGTTCGTCGGTGAGGTCGCGATCGAAGTTGTCGTAACCGAGCTTAGGGTCCCGGCCGGCCGCGCGATGCCGTGCCTCGACCTCCTCCGGGGTCGAGAACGCCTCGTAGGCCTCACCCGCCGCCAACAGACGCGCCACCACGTCGAGGTGGATTCCACGACGCTCCGATTGCCGGTACGGACCGTACGGTCCGCCGACCTCGGGGCCCTCGTCCCAGTCGAGTCCGAGCCATCGCAACGATTCCAGGATCGCGTCGTAGGACTCCTGGCTGTCGCGGGCGGCGTCGGTGTCCTCGATGCGGAAGACGAAGGTGCCCTTGTCGTGTCGCGCCTGCGCGAAGTTGAACAGCGCGGTGCGCACCATCCCGACGTGCGGGGTACCCGTGGGGGACGGGCAGAATCGGACGCGCACGGCGTCGGAGCCTGCGGGATCGGGGCGGGCGGAATCGGTACTGGCCATGCGGCTCAGCGTATCGAACCGACCACCCGGGGAGTCAGTCCCGGTGGCGGTCGCAGAAGTCGACGATGAGCCGGTTCACCTCGGCCGGCTGTTCGAGATAACCGAAGTGCCCGGCCTTGGCCACCTCGGCGTACTCGGCTCCCGGGATCACCTCGGCCACCTCGCGTGCCAGCTTGACCGGCAACGTGCGATCGTCGGCGAATCCGACGACGAGCGCGGGCCGGGTGATGCGCCGGTATGCGTCGAGACGATTGGCCTCCCGGTGGTGCAGTCCGAGCTGAGCACGCACCCCGGGGGTCACGGTCTGAGGTGAGAACCCGATGATGTCGAGCCAGTCCTGTGCGGCCCGATCGTCGTCGAGGGTGTGCGGCGACAGGTTGAGGTGCGCGGTGATGGCGGCCTCGTACTCCGGAGGCAGGGTGATCTTCTGGTCGTAGAGCGCGCGCTCGCCGGCCGAGATCGCTTCCTGCAGCGGCGTGCTGCGGCCGTAGGTGGCCAACATCACCGCGCCGCGGACGAGGTCGGGCCGCGCCAGGGTGAGTTCCTGGGTGATGCGGGCACCCAACGAGGTCCCCACGACGAAAGCCGGTCCACCGAGATGCTCGATGAGTCCGGCGGTGTCGGCCACCATGTCCTCGAGCGTGAACCCGGCGGCGCACTCCGAGGACGGGGCGATGCCACGGTTGTCGAACAGGGCGACACGATAGCCGGCCTTGCGCAGGGCCGGCTCCTGATTTGCCTTCCACACCCGGCCCGGGCTGCCGGTGCCCATCACCATCACGACGAGCGGACCCTCGCCGGCGACCTCGTAGGACAGGTCGATCCCGTTGATCCGTGCGGTGCTCACCGGTGCCGTCACGGCTTGTCCACCACCGGATTGCTCAGTGTGCCCAGACCTTCGACGGTCACCGAAACCCGTTGTCCGGCAACCATCGGACCCACCCCCTCTGGGGTGCCGGTGAGGATTACGTCACCGGGCAGCAGCGTCATCACCCGGGAGATCCACTCGACGATGGCGCCGATGTCGTGCAGCATCAACGAGGTTCGGCTGCGCTGGCGCACCTCGCCGTCGAGTTCGGTGCGGATCTCGGCATCCGAGGGATCGAAGGCGGTGTCGATCCACGGCCCCAGCGGGCAGAAGGTGTCATAGCCCTTGCCGCGTGTCCACTGTCCGTCGGCCTGCTGCTGATCGCGGGCGGTGACGTCGTTGGCGACGGTGTATCCGAGGATGACCCCGGCCGCCTCGGAGGCCTTGACGTCCTTGCACGGACGACCGATCACCGCGGCGAGCTCACCCTCGAAATCGACACGGTCCGAGGACGGCGGGCGCACGATGGGGACCTCCGGCCCGATGATCGAGGTGTTCGGTTTGAGGAAGATCACCGGGTTCTCGGGTGCCGAGCCCCCCATCTCGGCCGCATGCGCGGCGTAGTTCTTGCCGATGCAGATGACCTTCGTCGCCAGGATCGGCGCGAGCAATCGGACATCGGCCAGCGGCCAACTCCGACCGGTGAAGGTCGGGGTGCCGAAGGGATGCTCGGCGATCTCCTTGGCGACGACACCGTCACCGGAATCCTCGAGCGAGACAAAGGCGACACCATCGGGACTGGCGATTCGACCAAGACGCATGGCCCGAGGGTATCGCACCGGCATTGTCCACACTTCGGGACGTCGATTGGCATCCCGACCACCACGGGTTCTAAAATATGGGAGTCAATTCTCAGATAATGAGACGCGACGAGACCCGAGAGAGCTTCGAGGAGGCGACATGAATTCCCCCGACACCATCGGCACCACCCGCAGGTGGACGATGCTCGCGTGCTCGCTGATCGCTGCGATGACCACCACCTGTGTGGTGTCCGGGATCGCCTACCTCATCCCCGCCCTGCACGCCGAGGGCATGAGCGTGTCGCGGGCGTCGGTGCTCGCCGCGGTTCCCACGGTCGGATTGATGATGGCCATCATCGGTTGGGGCAGCCTGCTCGATCGCCACGGCGAACGCGTGATCCTGACGATCTCACTGTCGCTGACCTTGATGGCGGCGATTGCGACGGCACTGGCGGCATGGCAATCGGCCCCATTCACCGTGTTGGCGGCGCTACTGTTCCTCGGCGGACTGAGCTCCGGTGCCGCCAACGGCGCCAGCGGCCGGATCGTGGTCGGCTGGTTCCCCGCGGCCCAGCGCGGCACGGCCATGGGCGTCCGGCAGATGGCCCAACCCCTGGGAATCGCGGTGTGCGCGTTGAGCATGCCCGCGATCGCCCAACACCTCGGCATCGCCGCAGCGCTGGTGGTCCCCGTCGTGGTGACCGCGCTCGGGTTGCTCGCATGCGTCCTGGGCATCGTCGACCCGCCGTCGGCTCGCACGATCGCCGCCGCACCAGCACGAAACCCGTACCGCGACAGCTGGTTCCTGGCACGCGTACACGCCGTCAGCGTGCTCCTGGTGATCCCGCAGTCGATGCTGTGGACCTTCGTGCCGACCTGGCTCATCGTGGCCCGCCACTGGTCTCCGGCCACGGCCGGTGTCCTCGTGACGATCACTCAGACGCTCGGCGCGCTGGGGCGCATCGCGGCCGGGCGATGGTCGGACGCATGGTTGTCCCGCATGCGGCCGATCCGGCTGATCGCCGTGGTCGCCGGTGTCGCGATGGGCGTTCTGGCACTGACCGATTGGGCCGACAGTCCGGTGTGCGTGGTTGTCATGATGGTGGCCTCGATCGTCTCCGTCGCCGACAACGGCCTGGCCTTCACCGCGATCGCCGAATTCGCCGGGCCGCGCTGGAGCGGACGTGGTCTCGGCATCCAGAACACCGCACAGTATCTGGCCACCGCCGCCACCACCCCGCTGTTCGGCGCCCTCATCACCGCGGTCGGCTTCCCGCTGGCCTTCGCCGCGAGTGCGGTGGCTCCGGTGATCGCGGCACCGTTGGTTCCGCGCGACCAACTCCCGCAGCCGGAGCCGGTGTCGGTCGACACGCCCGGCTGAGAGTCGCTCAGCCCGGCAGACGTTGGGCGAGCACTGCATTGATCAGGCCGGCCGCGGTCGCGGCATCGTCGACGACGACGAAGTCGCGCCGGCCGTCGGTGCGAGTCACCATCACGGCCTCACCGGAGCGCACCACGAATCCCCACGCGCCCTTGCCCTCTCCCCGGATGGCCAGACGGCGGCCGTAACCGCCGGTGTCGCGCAACGCGTGCACCGTGATGACCTCGGCACGGACGATGTCGGCCATGGCGATCTCCTGGCGCGGCCACGGCAGCGCGCCGCGCACCGTCATCGCACTGCGATCGATCCGCACCCGCACGGTTCCCATCAGGACGGCGCCGAGGACGATCAGGGCGGGAACCACCAGCAGCCACCACACCCCGGTCACCGCGGTGATGATGACCAGCACCACCGCGGTGGCGGCCAAGAGGACGTCGGCCACCACCGAATTCCCCACCGCGCGTTGCCAATAGAAGCGTTCTCCGGAAGCGAGGTCTTCGGCGGGGACCGCACCCACCGGCCCGCCGACCGCGGTGGCCCACTGCGGGATGAGGACCCAACTGCCCGCCGCGACGATCGCCGCGATCGCAAGGGTGAGCAGGATCGGCACCACCGGCGTGGCAACGTCGTGAACCTCGGTCACTCCCCGCTGACCGGCCGCCACCGCGGGGATCACCCCGGCGATCACCACCACGAGAAAGTTGATCAGCACCACACTCGCCCGGACCTGCCGGGGATGGGACATCGCAAGGGACGCCACGGTGTTCAGCGCAGCGGCGAGCACACAGACGACCACCACCGTCACGATCGCGCCGACGATGCTGCTCGTGCCGTCGACTCCGCCGGTACCCCAATGGGATGCCATCGGATCGGGAAGATCGCCACGCCATGCCGACAGCAACGACACCGCGACACCCATCATGACGACCGGCGGGACCACGCCCACCAGTGCACACCGAAATCGTTGTTCCCGAGTGGGTTTCGACGCTGTCGCGGTCATGACATCCTCCTGGTGATCTCTGCCGACAATTCCGTGGGTCCGAGTCCCCAGCGCTGCGCCACCCCGATGAGCCGATCGAGGGCCTCACCGATCTCGGCCTGTTCCGGCGCGCGGTCGGACACCACCGCACCCCGCCCGCGACGCAGTTCGACGAGCCCCTCATCCCGCAGGATCCGATAGCCCCGCAACACCGTGTGGACGTTCACGTCCAACGAGGCGGCCAATTCCCGAGCCGCGGGCAGCCGTTCACCGGCGCCGACGTCACCGCGGACGATGGCACCGCGGACCGACGCCGCGATCTGGGCGAAGATCGGCGAGCGATCGGTGGGATCGACTCGAATGAACACACCCTGATTGTATAGTTCTATTGAAACTAGAACAAGTGACGCCCGAGATCCCCATTCCACGGTCCCCGTCGGAGACCCCTCACGACGACCACAGATGACGGTGACCCGGTCCCGGGGTGGGGTCTCCTCGACCACACACCACCGAGCCGGGCCACCGGACAGTGCAGAATTCGTTGCGCTACAAGCGCTCTCGAATGCGCTTGCCGATCTCCGAGGTCGACAACTCCTGGCCGTCGCGGTCGAGCAGATCGTCGGCGACGGCTTGTTCGACGCGTCGAGCACCCTCGGCGTCACCGAGGTGATCGAGAAGCAGCGCCACCGACAGGATCGCGGCCGTGGGGTCCGCCTTGCCCTGACCGGCAATGTCGGGGGCGCTACCGTGCACCGGTTCGAACATCGACGGATTGGTCCGCGTGGCGTCGATGTTGCCCGACGCCGCGAGCCCGATCCCACCGGAGACCGCCGCCGCGATGTCGGTGATGATGTCGCCGAACAGGTTGTCGGTGACGATCACGTCGAACCGTCCGGGGTCGGTGACCAGGTAGATGGTCGCGGCGTCGACGTGGCAGTAGTCGGTGGTGACATCGGGGTACTCGGCACCGATCTCGGCGACCGCCCGACTCCACAACGATCCGGCGAAGGTCAGCACGTTGGTCTTGTGGACCAACGTCAGGTGATTGCGCCTGCGGCTCGCCCGCTCGAAGGCATCCCGCACGACGCGCTCGACACCGAAGCGAGTGTTGACGCTGACCTCGGTGGCGACCTCGTGCGGGGTCCCCACGCGGATCGAGCCACCGTTGCCGGTGTAGGGGCCCTCGGTGCCCTCACGGACGACGACGAAATCGATGTCGGGGTCGCCGGCGAGCGGCGAACTCACTCCGGGCAGCCGGCGCGAGGGCCGCAGGTTCACATGGTGATCGAGCGCGAAACGCATGGAGAGCAGCAGTCCACGTTCGAGAACCCCCGACGGCACCGACGGATCACCGATCGCACCGAGCAGGATCGCGTCGTGCTCACGCAACGAATCCAGATCGGCCTCGGTCAGCAATTCACCGTTGCGGTGATAGCGCCGGGCACCGAGGTCGTACTCGGTGGTCTCGACGTCGGGAGTCACCACCCGCAACACCTCGAGTGCCTCGGCAATGACCTCGGGACCGATTCCGTCCCCGGCGATGACGGCGAGCTTCATGACAGATCCACCTGTTCGATCAGAGTTGCGCCGACTGCCGACTCGATGGCCTCGACCACCGAGTCGTCGACCTCGCGGCTGACCCGCAAGATCATCGTGGCACCGGCACCCGCGGCGTCCTGGGAGAGCGCCGCGGCCAGGATGTCGATGCCCGCGTCACCGAGCAGCGTACCGATCTTGCCCAGCGAGCCCGGCTGATCGGTGTAGCTCACCAGCAGGTTCAGGCCCTCGGCGCGCATGTCGAAGTTGCGTCCGTTGATGTTGACGATCTTCTCCACCTGCCGCGGCTCCGACAGCGACCCGGCCACATTGTGGACCGACCCATCGGCGAAGACCGCCTTGACGTCGACCACGCTGCGGTGGTTGGGACTCTCGGTGGCGGTGGTCACCTCACTGGTGACACCGCGCTCCTGCGCCACCTTCGGGGCGTTGACGAAAGTGATCGGCTCGGTCAGGGCGGCCTCGAACAGGCCGCGCAGCGCCGACAACCCGAGCACATCGACATTGCTCGCGGCGAGTTCGCCGCGGACGTCGACGACCAGTGACGTCGGCAAATCGGAGCTGATCGCCCCGACCAGCACACCGAGCTTGCGCGCCATCTCCAGCCACGGGGCGACCTCTTCGTCGACGGTGCCGCCGACGATGTTGACCGCGTCCGGGACGAAGTGCCCGGCCAGTGCCAGCCGCACACTCTTGGCGACATCGGTGCCCGCACGGTCCTGGGCCTCGCTGGTCGAGGCACCCAGATGCGGGGTCACCACGACCTGCGGCAGTTCGAACAGCGGCGAGTCGGTGCACGGTTCGGTGGCGAAGACGTCGAGGCCTGCGGCCCGGACCTGCCCCGAGACGATCGCATCGGCCAACGCCTGCTCATCGATGAGACCGCCGCGGGCGGCATTGACGATGACCACGCCCTTCTTGGTGCGGGCCAGCTGGTCGGCGCCGATGAGGCCGAGGGTCTCGGGCGTCTTGGGCAGGTGCACCGTGATGAAGTCGGCGCGCTCGAGAAGCTCGTCGAGCGAGACCAATTCGATGCCGAGCTGGGCGGCACGCGCCGGCGACACGTAGGGGTCATAGGCGATCACGTGGGTCTCGAAGGCGGCCAGTCGAGCCGCGACGAGCTGGCCGATCCGGCCGAGTCCGACCACGCCGACGGTCTTGTCGAAGATCTCGACGCCGTTGAACGACGAACGCTTCCAGGTGTGTTCGCGCAAGGTCGCGTCGGCAGCCGGGATCTGCCGGGCCGCCGAGAGCATCAGTGAGATCGCGTGCTCGGCGGCGGTGTGGATGTTGGAGGTGGGCGCGTTGACCACCATCACGCCGCGCTCGGTGGCAGCCGGCACGTCGACATTGTCGAGGCCGACGCCTGCGCGCGCGATGATCTTCAGTTTCTTGCCCGCTTCGAGGACCTCGGCGTCGACGGTGGTGGCCGAACGCACCAGGATCGCGTCGGCGTCGACGACGGCTTCGAGCAGTTTCGGGCGATCGGGTCCGTCCACCCAGCGCACCTCGACCCCGTCGCCGAGGGCTTCCACGGTCGAGGGGGCCAGTTTGTCGGCGATGAGAACGACCGGCAGGCCAGCTGAGGTCACAGTTTTTCTCCAGAATCGGTGGCGAGATCGGGCGTGATGCCGTAGCGGCATCCGCAAGTCAGCTTAGAGACCTCTCCCGATGCGACGAACAGCCGGGCGTCGACGCGACCGGGAGGCACAGGGTGGACGTGTACATTGTGAGCGGCATTACGGAAGTGTTGCGATGCGGCGGCAGAGTGTCGCCGAACCGCGGCACCCGTCGAATCCGCCGGTACGGTGGCGCTTCGGGTGATGTGTCAACAATCGATCAGGCGGTCGAGAAGCCGCGCCGGTCGGGTAGCAGAGTGGAGTGTGGATGAAGAAGAAGCTGACAGTACTGTTGGCTGTCCTGGCAGCGACGGTACTCGCCGGCTGGGGGGCTCCCGGCGCCGCGCAGGCGGCCCCGGCGAAGATCTTCCTGGGCGGTGGATCAGGAATCCTGATCCTGCAGGGCGGTGACTCCGCCAAGGCGTGCACCCTGACCACGATCGGTCATGCGAAAACAGGTCAACTGATCGGCATCACCGCAGGACACTGCGGCCAGCCCGGACAGCAGGTCCTCTCCGAGACGTTCCAGGATCGCGGTCAGGCCGGTGTGGTGACCTATTCCGACCCGAAGGACGACGTCGCGATCATCGAGTTCGACCCGTCGCGCGTCGTACCGCTGCGTACCGTGCGGTCGGTGACGATCCGCGGGATCGACACCCGCCCGATCGGCTTCCCGACCGTGGCGTGCAAGGAAGGCCGCACCACCGGTAGCACCTGCGGTGTCGCATGGTTCTCCGACGGCGACGTGCACTTCTCCCAGATGTGCGTCATCGAGGGTGATTCCGGCAGCCCGGTGGTCGTCGGCGACAAACTCGTGGGCATGGTCAATGCGTACTACTTCCTCGGCTGCCTCGGCCCCGAGACCGGCACCAACATCGGGCCGATCCTCAACTACGTGAATCACACCAAGTACAAGGGCTTCTCGGTCTACTGACCCTGAACTCGCTGCATCGAGTGCGCCCCCTCCCGACCTCGGGAGGGGGCGCATTCGTCTGTGCGCCGGGCGTGCGGGAGACCTCGCCGAATCATCTGCCGCGGTTCACCCCGGGACCGCTGGTGTAGGTCTGCCGGGAGCCGTCGAGCATCCTCACCATCGTCGTCGTGGTGTCACCGGCGGTGGTGGTGGTCTCGGTCTCGACGACCGTACCGCTCATGTGCTCGAGGAGGCGCGCACGTTGCACGCCGCGGCCGAACCCGGAGTTGGTGCCGCCGGTGTTGTCACCGTGCGGGGCGTCGGTGAAGTCCTTGGGCGCGTGGGGATCCTCGACGCCGCCGCGGTGACGTCCGGGCGAGACCGATTGCCGAGTTGCGCGCGGCGGCGCTCAGCGCGGTGGCCCGCCGGCAGCCGACGTCGGTCGCCGTCTCACCGGACTGCGCGGCGACGCCGGACCACAGACCCGAGTGGCGAACTGCCGCAACGCTTCCGGATTGACATCCATGACTCTCCCCCAGCACGATCGACACCGATGGGCCAAGCGTAGAACTGATGCATCGACGGGCCGAGAATTCATCCACAGCCCACTCGCCTGCCGCCGCAGACGACCGTGGCCCCGTTCCCACCGGGGAACGGGGCCACGAATCACGCTCGTGTTCAGGCGGTTTCGGTGATCGGGCGATCCACCCAGCTCATCAGGTCGCGTAGCTTCTTGCCGGTGACCTCGATCGGGTGCTCCGCGTTCTTCTTGCGCAGGTCCTCGAGTTCTTTGTTGCCGCCCTCGACATTGGCGACGAGACGCTTGACGAAGCTACCGTCCTGGATGTCGGAGAGGATGGCGCGCATCCGGTCCTTGGTGTCGGCGTCGATGACCCGCGGGCCCGACAGGTAGCCACCGAACTCGGCGGTGTCGCTGACCGAGTAGTTCATGCGGGCGATGCCACCCTCGTAAATCAGATCGACGATGAGCTTGAGCTCGTGCAGCACCTCGAAGTAGGCCATCTCCGGGGCGTAACCCGCCTCGACCATCACCTCGAAGCCGGTCTTGATCAGTTCCTCGGTGCCACCGCACAGCACGGCCTGCTCACCGAAGAGATCGGTCTCGGTCTCCTCCTTGAAGGTGGTCTTGATGACGCCGGCGCGGCCGCCACCGATCGCACTCGCGTAGCTGAGCGCCAGCGCCTGACCCTCACCCTTCGGGTCCTGGTCGATCGCGATCAGGCAGGGCACACCCTTGCCGTCGACGAACTGCCGGCGCACGAGGTGACCGGGGCCCTTCGGGGCGACCATGCCGACGGTGACGTTGGCCGGGGGCTTGATGAGACCGAAGTGGATGTTGAGACCGTGGCCGAAGAACAGCGCGTCGCCGTCCTTGAGGTTGGGCTCGATGTCCTCGGTGAAGATCTGCGCCTGGCTGGTGTCGGGGGCCAGCATCATGATCACGTCGGCCCAGGCGGCGGCCTCGGCGGCGGTCATGACCTTCAGGCCCTGCTCGGCGGCCTTCTCCCGCGACTTGCTGCCCTCGCGCAGGCCGATCGCGACGTCGACACCCGAATCACGCAGCGACAGCGAATGCGCATGCCCCTGGCTGCCGTAGCCGATCACCGCGACCTTGCGGCCCTGGATGAGCGACAGATCGGCGTCGTCGTCATAGAACAATTCGATCGCCACAGTTGACTTCCCTTCGATATATGTTGTGCCCCAAACGAATCGGTTATCCCGCGTGGGGCGCGATGTGACTTGCGTGCGTCAGCGGTTGGCCGACATGCTCTTCGGGCCGCGCCCCAGGGTGACCGCGCCGGATTGCGCGATCTCCCGGATGCCGTACGGATCGAGCATCCGCAGCAGCGCCTCGAGTTTCTCGGCGGTGCCGGTCGCCTCCACGGTCAGCGACTCCGGGGAGACGTCGATCACCTTGGCGCGGAACAGATTCACGACCTCGATGACCTCCGAGCGCACCGTGGAGTCGGCGCGCACCTTGACCATCATCAGCTCACGTGACACCGAACTCGACGGGTCCTGCTCGACGATCTTGATCACGTTGATCAGCTTGTTGAGCTGCTTGGTGACCTGCTCGAGCGGGAAGTCCTCGACGGAGACCATGATCGTCATCCGCGAGACACCCTTGAGTTCGGTCGGCCCCACGGCGAGGGACTCGATGTTGAATCCGCGCCGGGAGAACAATCCCGACACGCGGGCCAGGACGCCCGGACGGTCCTCGACGAGGACGCTGAGGGTATGGGTACTCACTTCTGCTCGCCCTCCTGGCCGAGATTGGTGCTCTGATTGACCACTTCGTGGATGTCGGCGGGATCGGAGGCCGACGCTTCGTCGTCGAACAGCGGCCGGATGTCGCGGGCCGCCATGATCTCGTCATTGCCGGTTCCGGCCGCGACCATCGGCCACACCTGCGCGTCGGCACCGACGATGAAGTCGATGACGACCGGACGGTCGTTGATCTCGCGGGCCTTGGCGATGACCTCGTCGACCTCTGCCTCGTTCTCCACCCGGAACGCCGCACAGCCCAGCGCCTCGGCGAGTTTGACGAAGTCGGGGATGCGCATCGAGTGGGTCGCCAGGTCGGTGTTGGAGTAACGCTCCTCGTAGAAGAGGGTCTGCCACTGCCGCACCATGCCGAGGTTGCCGTTGTTGATCAGGGCAACCTTGATCGGGATGCCCTCGATCGCACAGGTGGCCAGCTCCTGATTGGTCATCTGGAAGCAGCCGTCGCCGTCGATGGCCCACACCTCGGTGTCGGGGGCGGCCATCTTGGCACCCATCGCGGCCGGCACCGCATACCCCATCGTGCCGAGTCCGCCGGAGTTGAGCCACGTCCGCGGCTTCTCGTAGGAGATGAACTGCGCCGCCCACATCTGGTGCTGACCGACGCCTGCGCAGTAGACGGCGTCGGGGCCGGCGAGCTTGCCGATCTGGGAGATCACGAACTCCGGCGACATCGAGCCGTCGGCGGGACGGTCGTAACTCAGCGGATAGGTACGGCGGATGCCGTCGAGGTAGTCCCACCACTCCTCGAGCTTCGGCGTGGTGCCGGTGGTGGCCCGTTCGGCACGCAGTGTGTCGAGCAGATCGAGGATGACCGCTTTGCAGTCGCCGACGATCGGCACGTCCGCGTGGCGGTTCTTGCCGATCTCCGCCGGGTCGATGTCGGCGTGAATGACCTTGGCGCCCTGGGCGAATGACGAAAGCTGGCCGGTCACCCGGTCATCGAAGCGGGCGCCGAGCGTGATCAGCAGGTCGCTGCGCTGCAACGCGGCGACGGCCGCGACGGTGCCGTGCATCCCCGGCATGCCCAGGTGCTGCGGATGCGAGTCGGGGAACGCGCCGCGCGCCATCAGGGTGGTGACGACGGGGATGCCGGTGAGCTCGGCGAGTTCGAGCAACTCCGCCGAGGCGTTGGCCTTGATGACCCCGCCGCCGACGTAGAGCACCGGGTTCTTGGCGGCGTTGATCATCCGCGCCGCCTCCCGCACCTGCTTGCCGTGCGGCTTGGTCACCGGCCGGTAGCCGGGCAGGTCGATCTGCGGCGGCCACGAGAAGGTCGTCTGGGCCTGCAGGATGTCCTTGGGGATGTCGACCAGCACCGCACCGGGACGACCGCTCTCGGCGATGTGGAAGGCCTCGGCGATGACCCGCGGGATGTCGATCGCGTTGTACACCAAGAAGTTGTGCTTGGTGACCGGCATGGTGATACCGGAGATGTCGGCCTCCTGGAAGGCGTCGGTGCCGATGAGCGCGCGACCGACCTGGCCGGTGATCGCGACGACGGGCACCGAGTCCATCTGCGCGTCGGCGAGCGGGGTGACGAGGTTGGTGGCGCCGGGACCCGACGTCGCCATCATCACCCCGGCGCGGCCGGTGACCTGTGCATAACCGGTGGCCGCGTGTCCCGCCCCCTGCTCGTGACGGACGAGCACGTGGCGGACCTTGCGCGAATCGAGCAGCGGGTCGTACACCGGGAGCACCGCACCGCCGGGAATACCGAAGACCACCTCGACACCGAGTTCTTCCAGCGAACGGACCACCGACTGCGCGCCGCTGACGCGCTCGGGGGCGACGGTGTTCTGCCGTACCGCGCGGAGGCTGCCCGCCGCCGGCGATTCCTGACGCGACCCGGCGCCCGGAGTGGTCGTGTCCGTACGTGCTGTTGGTGCGCTCACTGCACGGTCCTTCGTGTTCGTGGTCGACGGTCGTCGTTCTCAGTCGCAGGTGGACTGCCGCACTGGTCTGTACTACCGCTCAACCGGGGATTCGGGGTCAATGGGGGTGGGCAACAAAAAACCCCCGACAGCGGTTGCTGTTCGAGGGTGGCGCGTCGATGCTGGGAGGTCGATGAAGTGACCGGTCAGGCGACGACGCGCCGGCCGATTACTACGAGAAGCTCGTTGTGCATCACGTCAATCACGGTAGGACTGCAGATAGTGCAGAGTCAAACTCGTCTCCCCCGCGTCCCAGATCCTGGGAAATCACTGGTCCTCGGCACCCCCGCGCGTCAAGAGCACCGACGCCCGGATGCCACAATGGGATCGTGACTCGTTCTTCCTCCGGCGCTCGGTCGTCCACCCCGTCCTCGTCCGATTCGGCACGGTCGACCCCGGCGGAGTCGACCAAGGCGGAGTCGACCACGGCAACACCGTCGGAGGCGACGTCGGACGCGCTCGAGTTGCCACAGGAGTTCAAGCTCAGCAAGCTCGCCTATTTCGCCGTACCTGCGACGCTCCTGGTGGTACTGATCCTGGCTGGCACCAACCTCGCGTGGTTCGGCTGGACCTTCGCGGTCCCGGTCCTGCTCGCGGTGTGGATCTGGCGCATCAAGACCGTGGTGACCGAGGACGGACTGCGTGCGGTCGGCACCTTCGGTTCCAGGGAGGTCGAGTGGCCCGACATCGAGGGCCTGCAGTTCAGCCGGTGGGGCCCGGTGCGGGCGGTGCTCACCGACGGCGATCGTGTCCGCCTGCCCGCCATCACCTTCCAGGACATGCCGCGACTCTCGGCGGCCAGCGCCGGCCGGATTCCCGACCCCTTCGCCGCCGCCCGCGACGCACGCTGAGGCGAGCGGGAACTGTTTTGTTCGCGCACGTCAGCGAGGAGTACCGTGGACGCGGCTGATCGTCCACGCCATCGTGTCGACGGTCGCGGTCAGCGCCGGCGGCGAGGAAACAAGCCCACCCCCACCTCCTGAGTCGGACCCGCTCGCGAACACCCTCGAGCGGTTCGCGCGCTGACCCCACGTCAGTGCCGTGTGCGTCCGCAATGCGGGCGCCCAAGCGAACCCGATCGAGGAAACCCCATGCCACCCTTGCGGTCCCGAACCACCACCGTCGGACGCGAAGCCGCCGGCGCCCGCTCCCTGTGGCGCGCCACCGGAATGACCGACGACGACTTCGGCAAGCCGATCGTCGCGATCGCCAACTCCTACACGCAGTTCGTCCCCGGGCACGTTCATCTCAAGGACGTGGGTGAGATCGTGGCCGAGGCCGTACGCGCCGCCGGCGGGGTGCCCCGCGAGTTCCACACGATCGCCGTCGACGACGGGATCGCGATGGGCCACGGCGGCATGCTCTACTCGCTGCCGAGCCGCGAGATCATCGCCGACAGCGTCGAATACATGGTCAACGCCCACACCGCCGACGCCCTGGTGTGTATCTCCAACTGCGACAAGATCACCCCGGGCATGCTCAATGCCGCGATGCGCCTGAACATCCCGACGGTCTTCGTCTCCGGTGGACCGATGGAGGCGGGCAAGGCCGTCGTCGTCGACGGCGTCGCGCATGCGCCCACCGACCTCATCACCGCCATCTCGGCGTCGGCCAACACCGACGTCGACGAGGCCGGGCTCGGCGAGGTCGAGCGCTCGGCGTGCCCGACCTGCGGGTCGTGCTCGGGCATGTTCACCGCCAACTCGATGAACTGCCTCACCGAGGCGCTGGGTCTGGCCCTGCCGGGCAACGGTTCGCCCCTGGCCACCCACGAGGCCCGTCGGGCGCTGTTCTCCCGAGCCGGTCGTGTCGTCGTCGAGGCCGCCCAGAAGTGGTACCGCGACGACGATGCCTCGGTGCTGCCCCGCAGCATCGCGGGCCCGACCGCCTTCCGCAACGCCATGGCCCTCGACGTCGCCATGGGCGGGTCGACGAACACCGTGCTGCACATCCTCGCCGCCGCGCAGGAGGGTGAGGTCGCCGATTTCGATCTGTCTGTCATCGACGAGATCAGCCGCGGGGTGCCCTGCCTGTCGAAGGTCGCGCCCAATTCGGACTATCACATGGAAGACGTGCACCGGGCCGGTGGCATCCCGGCCATCCTCGGCGAACTGCGTCGTGCCGGGCTGATCGACGACTCGGCGCCGACCGTGCACTCCCCGAGTATCGCGGCGTTCCTCGACGACTGGGACATCCGCGGCGGCAAGGCGACCGACGAGGCCATCGAACTGTTCCATGCCGCGCCGGGCGGGGTGCGTACCACCACCCCGTTCTCGACCGCCAACCGGTGGGACGAGCTCGACACCGACGCCCACGGCGGCTGCATCCGCGACAAGGACCACGCCTACACCGTCGAGGGTGGGCTCTGTGTGCTGCGCGGCAACCTCGCGCAGGACGGTGCCGTCCTCAAAACCGCGGGGATCGACGAGGATCTGTGGCACTTCGAGGGCCCGGCGCGCGTCGTGGAATCCCAGGAGGAGGCCGTGCAGGTCATCCTGTCCAAGACGCTGCAGGCCGGCGAGGTGCTCGTCGTCCGCTACGAAGGGCCGTCCGGCGGGCCGGGCATGCAGGAGATGCTGCACCCGACGGCCTTCATGAAGGGCACCGGGATGGGCAAGAAGTGCGGCCTGATCACCGACGGCCGGTTCTCCGGCGGCTCGTCGGGTCTGTCGGTCGGTCACATCTCCCCGGAGGCGGCCGCCGGCGGCGTCATCGGGCTCATCGAGGACGGCGACCCGATCGTCATCGACGTCAAGACGCGACAGCTCGCCGTTCTCGTCGACGACGAGGTGCTCGCGGAGCGCCGCGCCAAGATGGAGGCCTCCGAACGGCCGTGGCAGCCCAAGGACCGGCAGCGCACGGTGACCACGGCGTTGCGCGCCTACGCCAAGCTGGCCACCTCGGCCGACAAGGGCGCGGTCCGTCAGGTCGACTGAATCCAGTTCTTCCCGAAGCATTTGGTTCTTCCTCGGGAGATTTCCCGGGGAAGAACCGACTGCTCGGGGACGAATGTGTCGTTCGCGCTACCGCGGGTTGCCGGCGGAGTTGAGCGGGTTGGTCCCGTTGAACAGCATCCACACCGCGACCGCGGCGGCGATGCCCACGATCAGCCAGGCGACGGACCCGAGGAACGGCCGACGCGCCCAGCCTCGGGAGGCGTCGAAGGCGTAGAGCCCCGGACCGGTCAGCACCAGGGCGGCGGCCGCCACCGCGAGGACGAGCTCGTACTCGATGCCACCGGCTGCGGCGAAGAAGGCGAATCCACCGGCCAGCGTCGTCTTGTAGGCCGCGGCCAGGAGCATCACCGAGACGATCGCACACGCTCCGATCGGGGTGAACAGGCCCAGGACGACCATCGCGCCGCCGATGGTCTCGGCCAGCGCGCCGACGATCGCCAGCGGCCGGGTGACGTCGGAGTGGAACCCGATCGTCGGGTTGGGATTGTTGGCGAGCATCTCCTGATATCCCGACAATCCCGGACCACCCCAGAGCCCGAACAGCTTTTGCAGACCATGCGCGACGGCGACGATGCCGATGGCCACCCGCAGCAGCAGCAGGCCCAGATCGAGGGTGCCGCGCGGGGCCGTCACGGTGATCGGTTCGGCACGGGCGGCCTCGACAGTGGGTGCATCGTCGGCATGGTCGGCGTCGGCAGCATCGAGGTCGGCGGCATCGAGGTCGGCGGCGCGCCGGCCGAACAGACCCCGGCGCCGGCGGCCGGTCTCGGGCTGATCGTCGCGATCGGTACCGGCCCGCGCATCATCGTCGGTACCCGCGACGTCGCCGTCGAGATCGTCGCCGGCCGGCTCTTGCTCACCCAGCGCCCGGGTGGTCGGCAACGGCTCCTCACCGTGCAGGAGTGCTCGGGTGGGCGTCTCCGCCGGCTGCGCGCGTTTGCGCGACAGCTCGGGGAACGTCTCCTCCACCGACGGGATCGGTGTCGCGGGAAGTTTCTCGGTCGCCGGCTCCGGCTGGGTCGATGTCGCACCAGTCGATGTCGCGCCGGTCGGCTTCTCGATGGCCGCCGTCTCCGCGTCCGCTGCAGCCCCCGGGTTTTCAGCCATCACGGGTGGGATCGGCACGGGATTGCGGCGCGGTGGGCGCTGCTGCGGTATGCCGATCGGCCGGGTCTCCACCTCACCCGGGTCGAGGTCGTCGAGCGAATCCACCCGCGACAACCGTCCGGGTCGACGATGGTGCCGCTCATAGAAGGCGTCGCGGTCGGCGTCGCTGATCTCGGGTGTGGCGCTCTCGGGTCTGGCGCCCTCGGGTCGGCGAAACGCTCCCGTCGGTTCGTCGTAGGGGCTCGGTGGCTGGAACGTCTTGTCCGGCGCGTCGGGATGTTCGCGATCGGTCACATGGCCGATGCTAAAGGTTTCCGACCCTCGGGCGGCCGATCGCCGCGCGGTCGGCGCATCGCAATCGCCTACTGTGGTGGGCATGCGAGAGGGGCGGCGAATGCAGCGACGAGGGGCCGGGCCCGGTCGGCGTCGTCGGATGCTCGTCGCGTGTCGCCACCGGGTGACCGTGCTGGTCGGTGTCCTCGCAGTGATGCTGACCGTCGCCGCCTGTGCGGATTTCTCGCAGCAGGATCGTGATCAGGCCGCTGGTCCGTTCAGCCCGAACAACGAGTCGTTCGAAGTGCAGTCGACCCAGCCTCCGCAGTCGACACCGGAGAACCCGGGACAGGAGAGCCCTCCCCCGCCGGGACCCTGCGTCGATCCCGATCCCGCCGTGATCGCGACGTGCCTCGCCTCCACCGGCGGCGTGCGCGCGGGCGACGACGAGGGCGCGGTCACCGTCGTCGCCGAACGCACGACCGGCAAGATCATCACCACCAAAAGGTATGGGCCACAACGGGTCCTGGCGTCCTTCGACGTGGACGAATCGGGTGACGGGGGGTTGATCGACTTCGCCTTCTCCCCGACCTATCAGCAGGATCAGCTGATCTACGCGTTGATCACCACGCCCACCGATAATCGGGTGGTACGCCTCGCCCCCGGTGACGTCGCCAAACCGATCCTGACCGGAATCCCCAAGGGCGCCACCGGAAACATGGGCGCGCTGCTGTTCGCCTCGCCCTCGGAGTTGCTGGTGGCGACCGGAAACGCCGGCAACCCCGCGGCCGCCGGCGATCCCGGATCGCTCGCCGGCAAACTCCTCGCGGTCACCGACCTCTCCTCCGGATCGACCACCCGGCCCAAGATCCTGGCCTCCGGCCTCGGCGCGAATGTCGCGTTGTGCCCGAGCGCCTCCGGTGGTCTGTACATGACGGATCAGGGTCCGACCGAGGACCGCCTGCAATCGGTCGAGGAGTCGGGGGCGACGACGGTGCTGTGGACCTGGCCCGACAAACCGCAGATCGCCGGCTGCGCCGCGACCGGCGGACAGATCTTCGTCACCGAGACGCGGACCCAGCGCATCGAAGCGATCAACGAACCCACCAGGCAGCGCCCGACCATCACTCCGCCGACCGTCGTGCTGGAGAAACGCTACGGAGCGCTGGGCCGGATCACCGCGCTGGACAACGGGGTCGTGCAATTCGCGACGGTGAACCGCGCCTACGGGCAGCCGGTGAGCACCGACGACCGCGTCGTACGGTTCATCCCGCCGGCGGGGTCGGAGAGCAACACCTGAGTCGAGCCGCCCCGGGCCCCTACTGGCAGGCGGCCAGCACGAGCTCCTGAACGCGCGCCGGATCCGCTTGTCCGCGCGTAGCTTTCATGACATCGCCGACGATCTTGCCGGCTGCTTTCACCTTGCCCCCGCGGATCTTCTCGACGATGTCGGGGTTGGCGGCCAATGCGTCGTCGATGGCCTTCTGCAACGCCGAGTCGTCGCGTACCACCTCGAGCCCGCGATCGGCGACGATCTGTGCCGGTTGGCCTTCGCCGTCGAGTACCGCGACGGCCACCTGCTGGGCGAGTTTGGTGGTCAGCTTGCCCTCGTCGACGAGTCCGATGATCTCGGCGACCTGCTCGGGGGTGATGGGCAGATCGGCGAGGTCGCTACCGCGACTGTTGGCCTGCTGGGCCAGGAACGACACCCACCACCCGCGTGCGGCTTCCGGTGCGGCGCCGGCGTCGACGGTTGCGATGATCAGGTCGACCGCCCCGACGTTGACCAGGTCACGCATGACCTCGTCGGACACGCCCCACTCCTGCTGGATACGGGCGCGGCGCACCCACGGCAACTCCGGCAGGGTCGCGCGGATCTCCTCGATCCACTCCGCGGCCGGCTGCACCGGCGGCAGGTCGGGCTCGGGGAAGTAGCGATAGTCCTCGGCGGTCTCCTTGCGTCGTCCGGGCGAGGTGGTGCCGTCGGTCTCGTGGTAGTGCCGGGTCTCCTGCACGATCTGTCCGCCGGCGGTGAGCACCGCGGCCTGCCTGCGCATCTCGAAGGTCACCGCCGTCTCGACACTCTTGAGCGAGTTGACGTTCTTGGTTTCGGTACGGGTACCGAATTCGCTTGCGCCCTTGCGCATCAGGGACACGTTGGCGTCGCAACGCAGCGACCCCTGATCCATCCGCACGTCGGAGACCCCGAGCGACTTCAGCAGATCCCGAAGCGCGGTCACATAGGCGCGGGCCACCTCGGGCGCGCGCGCTCCGGCACCGACGATGGGTTTGGTGACGATCTCCACGAGTGGCACCCCGGCCCGGTTGTAGTCGAGCAAGGAGTGATCGGCCCCGTGGATGCGCCCGGCGCCACCGATGTGCAGCGACTTGCCGGTGTCCTCCTCCATGTGTGCGCGCTCGATCTCCACGCGCCAGGTGGTGCCATCGGAGAGTGCGACGTCGAGGTGACCTTCGTAGGCGATCGGCTCGTCGTACTGACTGATCTGGTAGTTCTTCGGCTGATCGGGATAGAAGTAGTTCTTGCGGGCGAACACGCTCGAGGGACGAATCGAGCAGTTCAGTGCGAGACCGATACGGATCGCGTATTCGATGGCGGTGGCGTTGACCACCGGGAGTGAGCCCGGCAGGCCGATGCACACCGGGCAGACCTGGGTGTTGGGGTCGGCCCCGAACGCTGTGGGGCAGCCGCAGAACATCTTGGTCGTGGTACCGAGTTCGACGTGGACCTCGAGTCCCATCACCGGATCGAATTCGTCGATGACCTGGTCGTAGTCCATCAATTCGGCAGCTGCGGCAGTCATGGCCACCACTTTATGCGGCCGCGGGTCGGGACAAATCTCGGGGACGAAAGCAGGGACGTCCCCGATGCCATCGGCGCCGCCGACTCCTATCGTTTCAGGTGTCAGAACACTCAGTGAGAGGACGATCGATGACCATTCACCAGACACCGCACACCACACCTGTTCCCCCGGCACGGCGGCTCACCCGCTCACGCGGCGACGCCTGGCTCGGCGGGGTGTGCGGCGGCATCGCCGCACGCTATGGATGGGACGCGACGCTGGTCCGCGCGGCGTTCGTCGCCTCGATCCTTCTGCCCGGTCCGCAGGTGCTGCTGTATCTGCTGCTGTGGATCGTGATCCCCCGCGACCCGGCGTGAACCGGGCCGCACCTCAGCCGAAGATGACCCGGATCTCCTGATACTGGTCCAGCGGCACCGTCTTGGGGTTGGCCAGCGCCTCGTCGAAGGTGATCCGGTGCATCTCGGTGCCGCGCAGCGCGATCATGTGACCCCAGTACTTGTCGGCGACGAGGTCGGCGGTGGCCATACCCATGCGAGTGGCCAGCACCCGGTCGAACGAGGTGGGCGTGCCGCCGCGCTGGATGTGTCCGAGCACGGTCGCGCGGGTCTCGATGCCGGTGCGCTCCTCGATCATCGGTGCCAGCACCTCGGCGATACCGCCGAGGCGCGGACGGTTGAAACCGTCGAGCCCCTTGGTGGAGTGGGCTTCTCCCATGTCGGGCAACTTGAAGCCCTCGGCGACGACGACCATCGGCGCGCGGCCGCGATTCTTGACGCTGGTCACCCACGCGCAGATCTGATTCATGCTCTCGGGTTGCTCCGGGATCAGGATCGCGTGCGCGCCGCCGGCGATCCCCGAATGCAGGGCGATCCAGCCCGCGTGGCGTCCCATCACCTCGAGCACCATGCAGCGTTTGTGCGAGTTGCCCGTGGTCCGCAGCCGGTCGATCGCCTCGGTGGCGATGTTGACCGCGGTGTCGAAGCCGAACGTGTAGTCGGTGGCGTTGATGTCGTTGTCGATCGTCTTGGGGACGCCGACGATGTTGATGCCGTCGGTGTAGAGACGTTTGGCCGCCGATGCGGTGCCCTCACCGCCGATGGCGATGACACCGTCGATCCCGAGGTTCTTGAGAACCTTCTTGATGGCGTCGGGGCCACCGTCGGGTTCGGAGTACGGGCCGAAGCGGCTCGTGCCGAGGATGGTGCCGCCCTGGTTGGACAGGCCGCGCACCACCGAGCGGTCGAGTTCCATGATGTCGCCATAGACGAGGCCGTACCAGCCGTCGCGGAAGCCGACGAACTCGTGGCCGTAGACCGTCTCACCCTTGAGTACTGCGCCGCGGATCACCGCGTTCAGTCCGGGGCAGTCGCCGCCGGATGTGAGAATCCCGAATCTCTTGGCCATACCGCTGTGAGCCTCCTGCCCGTTGGAGCCGGGATCGCCGGAATTCCGCGCGACCCCGCGTCTGCACACAATCTAGTGCCGACGGCGCCCTCGTGCCCGCCGTCGGGACCCGCGCGGCGGGCTCGCGGTCCTCACTTGAGCCCGTTCTCGTAGGCGAAGACGACCGCCTGGGCGCGATCGCGCAACGACAACTTGGTCAGGACGCTGCTCACATGGGTTTTCACGGTCTGTTCGGCGACGAACAGGTCGGTGGCGATCTCCTGGTTCGATTTGCCATCGGCGACGAGATCGAGCACCTCACGCTCCCGCGGGGTCAACGTCTCCACCGCCGCGTCGGAACGGGGGCGCGCCCGGCGCCCGGTGACCTCACGGATGAGGCGGCGGGTGATCGACGGCGCCAGCAGTGCCTCGCCCGCGGCGACCACCCGAACCGCCCGGACGAGTTCGTCGGCGGGGGCGTCCTTCAACAAGAAACCCGACGCACCGATCCGCAACGCCTCGTACACATAGTCGTCGATGTCGAAGGTGGTCAACATCAGCACCTTCGTGCGGCCTGCGACGCCGTCGGCGGGTAGTTGCACCTCGTCGGCGCCACGCGCACCGAGAATCTGTGCGGCCGCCCACAACCCGTCGCGGCGCGGCATCCGCACATCCATCAGGACCACATCGGGATGGACCCGGCGACACAATTCCACGGCCTCGATGCCGTCGGCGGCGTCACCGAGCACCGACAGATCGGGTTGCGCGGCGAGCAGGGCCGAGAATCCTTGACGGACCATCGCCTGGTCATCGGCGACGACGAGCGTGATCGGCACGGCCGCAACGTTACCCGTTGGCGGGGAGCTCCGGCACCGCACCATGCGACACCGCGAGCGACGACATCACCGGAGTCCGTGCCGAGGCGGGGATGTGGGCTCGCACCGCGAATCCGCCGTCGGATGTGGGTGTGGCGGTCAGGGATCCGGCCACCGCCCGCGCCCGGTCGCCCATGCCCGCGATACCCACCCCGGCCCCGGACAGGTGCAGGGGAGGTTCGGTCGGGGCGGTGTTGACGACGCTGACCTGTGCGGCGGGACCCGCGTACGGCTCGCCGACGACCGGGGTCAGACGCACCTCGATGTCGCCGCCCGGCGCATGCCGCGTCGCGTTGGCCAGGCATTCCTGGACGATGCGATAGATCACCAGCGCCGACGACTCGGCGAACACCGGGTGGTCGAGTTCGTCGGTGAAGTCGATTCGCGCGCCGGCCCGGCGGGTCTGGCTGATCAGCGCGTCGATGTCGGCGAGGCCGGGACTCGGGGCGGGCGCCGCCTCCCCTCCATCGCCGGCTCCCGACACCCGCAGGACGCCGAGCAATTGCCGCACCTCGTCGAGTGAGGTGCGCGCGGCCTGCGCGATCGCCTCGAACTCGGCCGCGCAGACCTCGTCGACGTCGGGCAGCCGGTACCGCGCGGTCTGGGCCATCACGACGACCATCGACATGCGATGTGCCACAACGTCGTGCAGGTCTCGAGCGATCCGGGCACGTTCCTGCAGCACCGCACTGGTCGACTCGGCGACCTTGGTCTCCTCGGTGCGCACGGCGAGTTGCCTGCGCGAGGTGAGCAACCCGCGCAGCAGGGCCACGACGACGGCCATGAAGGTCAGTCCGACCACCCAGCCGACCCGCGCGCCCGGCGGTGCCGCGAACGCCATCACCAGCGACGCGCAGATCCACACCGGCGCGAGCAACCGCAACGGGCAGCGCAGATACGCCATGAACGTCAGGATCAGGAACGCGATGATGTGGGTGACCTGAATCGTCCACGGCCACCCCGGTGCCGCGGGGATGAACAGCCCGATGAGCTGCGCCCCGATCACCGAGATCGCCCAGCCCAGCATCGGCGCACTCCGCGCCATCGCCACCGGCCACGCCGCCACCGCAGCCAGGATCGGCCAGGCGTACGCCGGAACATCCAGTGTCAGAGGCATTGTCGGCCACGACACCGCGAACAGCACCACCGCGAAGATCACGAAGAACCAGTTACCCGGAGACCGCACCCAGGCACGCACGCCCGGGTGCGCAACAACCGGCAACGTGCGCAGTTCATCCACGGCCGCATCGCGCGCCGCTCGGACCATCCGTCCCATCATGTGATCACCTCGACCTCCACGCTAGGCGGCGTATCGGTCGAAGTCCTCATACTGCGGAGTGGGATCCGCACGCTACCCAAGAGCCAGACCGGTCCACAGTCACCCTCTACGGAGCCGACACCGATCGGCTCGCGCGGGCGATGTGCCCACGTGATCATCGTTCCTAGCGTCAGCGGCATGACTTCTGACGATGCTCGACGAACACGGCGGCGACGTGGCTTCCGTCCGGTGATGTGGATTCTGATCGGCCTGACCGTGATGGCGTTGCACGTGATGGCCGCCGGAAGGGCATCGGCGGTGCTCGATCACTCCCCGACCGACGCCACCGCCGCGGAGCAGACGGTTCGCGTGCTCGTCGGCCCCCATCCGGAGAGCGTGCAGCGTGTTCTCCCCACGGATTTCGCGGCCGTCGTGGGTTATCGACCAGTGCTCGAGAACGGCTACCCGGCCAACCCCGACGGCGGCTGCTCATCGCCGATCCCCTTACCCGAGCGGTTTGAGAATGCTTGCCGCACACACGATTTCGGCTATGATCTGCTGCGCTACGCGCAGCGCACCGGCCGCCCGCTGGGCCCGTGGGCCCGACCGGCCCTCGATCACATGCTCATCGAGCGGATGCACGCGGCGTGCCACGATCCCGTGTGTTCGGCTGCCGCCGAGCTCAGTCGCGCCGGCCT
>NZ_MVPX01000303.1:0-9932 GCF_002043085.1 Gordonia sp. i37
GCCCGCCGTTCGGGTCATCGCCGAGGTCGGTGGCCACAGCGGGGTGGCGCGATGACCTCCGCCGTCGACACCGTCGCACCGAACCGACGAGCACTGGGCCGACGAGCGCTGGTCCGACGAGCACTGGGCCGACTCTCCCCACCGGGTTCGCTCACCGTGGTCGGCGGGCTCATCGGCGCGCTCATCGCCTTGTGGCCGGGCTCGTTGCCACGGGATGTCGTCACCGCAGCCGTCCTGACCGGCGTGTGCGTGGCGGTGATGACGGCGGTGGGTCGTGCACTCGGGTCGGCACGGCCCGAACGCCTCATCACCTCGTGGGCGGTTGCCGCTCTCGCGGTCGCCGTCCTGATGGCCGGGTCGATTGCAAACACGTTGTGGCAGAACATTCTCCGCAGCGATATCGGAATCGCAGGCGTGGGGCCCGCATACCCTGCGGCGACGGCCGCGGCCGGATGTGCGGGGTTCGTCGCGGTCGCATGGTTCGGGCGCCGCGCTGCGATGGCGGCAACCGCAGCACTCGCCACGGTCGTACTGTTCGCCACGCCCGCGACCTCGGCTGCCGCATCGATCGATGCCACACCCACGGCTGCCGACATCGACCGAACAGCAACCGTTCTCACCGACACGTGGGTTCGCGAGGGCGGTTTGCGCCGCGGCGCGGTGGTGATCGCGGTACCCACCGGATCGGGGTGGGTCGACCCGCAGGCGACGACGGCGATGCGCGCACGTCTGCACGACGATGTGGAGTTCTTGTCGTTGCCGTACGCATCGGCCTCGTCCTGGCGGGTCTTCGTCTCCGACCGCGGTTCGGCCGCAACCGCAACCGTGGCCCTGTTACGCCACGTCCTCGACGCCCGCGACTCGCTGCCGCCGGGTGTCGCTCGACCGCGGGTGTACCTCTACGGACAGAGTCTGGGCGCCCTCGGCGCCGACCGTGCGCGGGAGTGGGCCAATACCCGCCATCCGGGTGCGGTGGCGGGCACCGTGCTGGCCGGGGTCCCCGCCGACACCGTCGATCCGCGGGGCGGCGGGGCGTCGCGCATCGTGTTCGCCAACTCGTCCGACCCGGTCACCCGATGGTCGACGGCAGCGGTGTGGCGCCCACCGACACGCCCGGCGCAGACCCGGATCGTGGGTGCGCGGATGCACACCCCGCCGTGGCTGCCGGTGGTGTCGTTCGTGCAGACGTCGGTGGATCTGCTCGGCGCCCTCGACGGCCCCGCCGGGACCGGGCACCGCTACGGGCCCGAACAGGGCGCGCTGCCGTGATGCCGGGAAGTTACGCGATCGGCCCGCGGGCGGCTTCGTAGGCCGCCCCCACACGGTAAAGCCGGTCGTCGGCGAGTGCCGGAGCCATGATCTGCAACCCGACGGGCAGCCCGTCGTCGGCGGAGACACCGGACGGCACCGACATCGCCGCGACACCGGCGAGGTTCACCGGGAGCGTCGCCAGGTCGAACAGATACATCGCGAGCGGATCGTCGACCCTCTCGCCGATCCGGAACGCGGTCGTCGGGGTGGTCGGTGAGACCAGGACGTCGACCTTCTCGAAAGCGGCGTCGAAGTCGGCGGCGATGAGGGTTCGCACCTTCTGGGCCTGACCGTAGTAGGCGTCGTAGTAGCCCGAGGACAGTGCGTAGGTGCCGATCATGATGCGGCGCTTGACCTCCGGGCCGAAACCGGCTTCCCGGGTGAGCGCCATGACCTCTTCGGCGCTGTGGTGGCCGTCGTCGCCGACGCGCAGTCCGTAGCGCATGGCGTCGAAGCGCGCGAGGTTGCTCGACACCTCGCTGGGCAGGATCAGGTAGTACGCGCCGAGCGCGTAGGTGAAGTGCGGGCACGACACCTCGACGACCTGCGCCCCGCGCGCGGTCAGCTCGGCAACGGCCTGTTCGAAGGAGGCGAGCACCCCGGACTGGTAGCCCTCCCCCTGGAGTTCGCGGACAACGCCCACGCGCACGCCACTCAGATCGCCCGCCGCACCGGCCTTCGCCGCACCGACCACATCCGGGACCGGGGCGTCGATCGAGGTGGAGTCGCGCGGGTCGTGACCGGCGATGATCTCGTGGAGCAGCGCGGTGTCGAGCACGGTGCGCGCACACGGCCCACCCTGGTCGAGCGACGACGCGCACGCGACAAGCCCGTACCGGGAGACGGTGCCGTAGGTCGGCTTGACGCCGACGGTGGCGGTGACCGCGGCGGGTTGGCGGATCGATCCACCGGTGTCGGTGCCGATGGCCAGCGGGGCCTGGAACGAGGCGAGTGCCGCAGCACTACCGCCGCCCGAGCCGCCGGGAATCCTGGTGACGTCCCAGGGATTTCGCGTCACCTGGTAGGCGGAGTTCTCGGTGGAACTGCCCATCGCGAACTCGTCCATGTTGGTCTTGCCGAGGATCGGCAGACCCGCCGAGCGCAGCCGCTCGGTGACGGTCGCGTCGTACGGGGGCACCCAGCCTTCGAGGATCTTCGACCCGCAGGTGGTCGGCGCATCGGTGGTGGTGAACACGTCCTTGAGGGCGATCGGTACACCGGCAAGCGGCGACCGCGCCTCGCCCGCGGCGATGGCGTCGTCGGCCGCCTTGGCCGCCACCAGCGCTTGCGGACCGCTGACGTGCAGGAATGCGCCCAGTTGGTTGTCGATCTCGGCGATGCGATCGAGATGCGCCGAGGTCACCTCGACCGAGGACACCTCGCGGGCGGCGATCTTGGCGCCCAGTTCGGCGGCGGTCAGGCCGGTGATCTCGGTGGACGTACGGGTCGACGGCGCGCTCACTGTTCCTCCCCCAGGATCTGCGGGACCGCGAAACGATCCTGCTCGACGGCGGGCGCCCCGGACAGCGCCTGCTCGGTGGTCAGCCCCGGTACCGCCACATCGGGACGCAGCACATTGGCCAGCGCCGCCGGATGGGCGGTCGGCGGCACGTCGTCGGCGGCCACCTCCGACACCTGCGCGACATGGGCGAGAATCGAATCGAGTTGCTGCGCATAGACGTCGAGTTCGTCCTCGCTCAGCGCCAGCCGCGACAGCCGGGCCAGATGCGCAACCTCGTCGCGGGTGATCGCAGATCCGGTGGACGCGGACCCGGAGTCCACAGACCCCGTGCTCGCGGACTCTGAGTCCCCTGCCATGTCGATCGTGTCCTTCCGTGCCGGATCTCGCCGGGCCCGATGCGTCATGGGCCCGATGTCGCTGCAGCCGGTCTGCCGACCGGCAACCCCACCAAGCCTAGGCCACGGTCAGCGCAGCCATCGCGCCAGGCGGGCAGTGATCCACGGCAGCAGCACGTACACCATCACCGGGGTGCTGATCAGCGTGGCGATCAACGTCTTGAGCACCAACGGCAGATCACCGAGATGGGCAACCACCAGATAATTGATCAGCACCGACAACGGGAAGAATCCCAGCCAGATGGTGATCGCCTGCTTCCAGCGCGGCGGCGGCGCACCGAGCACGCGGACCGCATGAGTCAGATGGGATTGCGGTTCGAACCATCCCTCGATACCCGAGAGTCGATGCGTGGCGTGTTCGACCGCCACGCCCTCGCCTCGCGTCAGCCATGCCCGGCGAACCGGAGACCTGTCCCAGTCGTCGAGCGCCGACCCGTCGGCGAACCGATAGACGACGTAGTACTCGTCGGGCCGTTTTGCCGACCGTAGCCAGCCGCCCCCGAGAAATCCGGGAAAGGTTCGCGCCAACGCGATTCCGGCGTCGGTCCACGTGACGGAGTCATGTTCTCGGCCCGGCTCGATGCGCCGGGCCACCGATGTGGTCACATGCGCCGCCTCACGGTCGGGTGCGTGCGCGCCGGACCGGTCGCCGGGTTCTGTGTCGTCGTTGGTGTCGGCCACGGTTCCATCGTGGCGTCGGTTCGGTCACCGTGCAGCGTCGCCGCGTCGGGAAGTGATTAGACGGGCGTAGGATCGCCGGCGTGATCATCGTCACGAGCGCGTCGCTCGCATGCTGCCGAACGTGCGCCCACACCGCATTCGCCATCGCCGATGACCGTGCTCGGGGATTCGCGTGACCGGCATCGTCGCCGACCGTACCCGGGCACCGGCGGCCCGTCCTCGGCAGCACCGCTGGGCCGGTGCGACAATGGCGGCCGTGTCCTACCTGCTTCGGGTGTACCTCCAAGACCGGCCGGGAAGTCTCGGTCTGCTCGCCGTCCAGCTCGGCTCGGTCGGCGCCGACATCTTGTCCCTCGAGGTCGTCGAACGTGCGGACGGCTATGCGGTCGATGACCTCGTGGTCGAGGTGGCGCCCGGCTCACTGCCGGACACGCTGATCACCGCCGCAGAGAAGGTCAAGGGCGTCCGGGTGGACTCGATCCGCCCGTACTCCGGAGTGCTCGACACCCATCGCGAGCTGGAATTGGTCGATCAGGTCGCCACCGCACTCGACGACCGGTTGCAGGTACTGGTCGACAACGCGCCTCGCGTGCTGCGGGTGTCGTGGGCGACGGTGCTGACCCGGGCCGCGGGTGGTGTGCTGCAGTTGTTCGGCAGCTCCGGTGCGCCCGAGACGCATGCGACAACTGTGGACTGGCTCCCGCTGCAGAGCGCCGTCCGGCTCGACTCCGAAGCCGACTGGGTACCCGAGGGTTGGCAGGAGATGGACACCCGGTTGGCGGCCGCTCCGCTCGGTGACGGATCGAAGGCAATTCTGTTGGGACGCATCGGCGGACCGGACTTCCGTCCGTCGGAGATCGCGCGACTCGGTTATCTCGCCGGGATCGTGTCCACGGTGTTGCGCGCGGAGTCCTGAGCGCCCGTGCCCGAGGTCACCGTGGTACGCGGCGACATCACCGATGAGTCGGTGGATGCGATCGTCAATGCCGCCAACTCCTCGCTCCTCGGTGGCGGCGGGGTCGACGGAGCGATTCATCGCAGAGGTGGCCCGGCCATTCTCACCGCCTGTCGGGAATTGCGCGCGAGCACCTACCCCGACGGATTGCCGACCGGCGCGGCAGCGGCGACAATCGCCGGCGACCTCGACGCCCGGTGGGTCATCCACACCGTCGGGCCGGTGTACTCCGCCGCCGACGATCGCTCACCATTGCTCGCTTCGTGCTATCGCGAATCCCTACGTGTCGCCGACGATCTCGGCGCCGAGACGGTGGCGTTCCCCGCCATCTCGACCGGGATCTACCGGTGGCCCGTCGAGGACGGCGCACGGATCGCCGTGCAGACCGTCCGCGAATCGTCGACGGCGGTGCGATCCGTGCGATTCGTGGTTTTCGACGATATCGCCCACCGAGCCTTCGACGCCGCACTGGGCTGAGCCAGGCCGCCATTCGCGCATCCGCACTATTCGCGGATCTGCATGAGGGTCACTGCGGCGCCCTCGTCACCGTCGATTCGGTAGGTGAACGTCGACGGACCGTTGAACCCGTCGCCACCGACGGAGGCCTTGACGACGACCGTGCGCGCGTCGGGGAACTCGGCCGAGAGCACCTCGAGTGTCATGTTCTTGCCGATGTACTCGGCGTCACTCCATGCGGTGATCGGCTCCCGGCCGGTGAAGGTGCGACCCCAATCATCCACCGCCCCATCGGGTGTGAATGTCGCGAGAAAGGCGGCGAGATCACCCGCGTTGGTTGCCTCGATCGACGCGCGGACAGGTGTGGGTAGCGAGCTGATGGGCGGGTCGTCGGCCATGGGGTCACTTCCTCGGGTTCGTTGCGGCTCGGTCGTCACTCACCGGGTGGTATAGCCGCCGTTGGCGAACAGAGTCTGTCCGGTGATCCAATGCCCATCGGTGGCAAGGAATTTCACGATCGGTGCGATATCGGAGATCTCCGTCAGCCGCCCACCCATGGCTTGCGACTTGTGGAACTCGACACGCTCGGGGGTCTCCTGCGGATAGAAGAACGGGGTGTCCATCGGCCCGGGCGCGATGCTGTTGACCGAGATCCCGCGGTCGGCGAATTCCTTTGCCGCCGCGCGGGTGAAGTGCTCCACGGGACTCTTGCTGCCGGCATAGGTCGAGTACCCGTCGGTGAACGCGGCCAACAGTGAGGTGACGATGGTGACCACAGACCCGTTGTCGGACAACCGCTTACCTGCTTCGGCGAGGAAGAAGAACGCACTCTTGGCATTGATGTCGAACATCGAATCGTATTCGGCTTCGGTGACCTCGACGAGAGGTTTACGCAATACCTTGCCGACGGTGTTGACTGCCAGATCGACGCCGCCGAAGGCGTCGATGGCCGCGTCGAACAGCGTGGTGACCGCGGCGGGACGCGTGAGATCGCCGGCGACCGTGATCGCCTCGGCGCCCAGCGCCGCGATCTCGGCGACGGTGCGCTCGGCATCTGCACGTGAGGAGTCACCGTGGTGGTGGACAACCACGTTGGCGCCGGATCGCGCGAGCTCGGTCGAGATGAGCCCGCCGAGATTCTTGGCACCGGCTGCGACGACGGCAGTCTTGCCGGCCATGTCCTTTTGTGTGATCGCCGATTCCGCGACGGTGCCGCTCATGGGTCCCCCATTTCATGTGTCGTGACGCCGATCGGCTGTCATCGCTCGACCTGCGAGAACCACGCTACGAGCGACAACACACAAACACCATCGATTTGTATTGGTATCCGATCAACTACCATTTGTATGTGCCTGATGCCTCCGGAGAATCCCTGCCCTTGCCGGATATCCGTCGACTCGAGCAATTCGTCGCGGTCGCCGAATCGGATACCCTCGCGGACGCGGCCACCACGGTCTTCGTCACACAGCAAGCTCTGTCGACCGCCATCCGACGGCTCGAGACCGAGTTGGGCGTGTCCCTGTTCAACAGGGAGCATCGCGGGCTGACGCTGACCCCGGCCGGAGAGGATTTGCTCCGCAACGCACGTGCGATCCTCACCGGCGCGCGTCATCTCACCCGCTCGGTGCGCGCCGTGGCGCAGCAGCGTCCACCGGTTTTCGTCGTCGGACATTCGCCGGCTCTCTCCGGCGCCGAGGTCTTCTCTATCGTCGAATCCGCTGTCCAGCGTCACGAGGACATCCCGGTGACCGCCCGACCGGTGTTTCCGGCACAGTTCGTCGATGATCTGCTGCAGAACCGGGTCGATCTGGTCCTGCGCCGCGGCATCGACACCCCATCAGAACTGATCTCAGCCGTGATCGGCTATCAGGAACTCCGTCTGGCGGTGATGATCGATCACCCACTGGCCACCCTCGATCGGATCTCGATGTCCGACGTCGCCGAACACCCGGTGATCGTCTGGGCACCCGAACGTCACTCGTATTACACCGATTTCCTCGTCGCGCATTGTCGGCGGTCGGGGTTCGAACCGATCCTGCGGATCAATCGGGTCCAGGGCACGCCACCGACCACCGCTGTGCTCGTGGACACCACGGCGTGCGCCTTCGTGACCGCGCCTGCAGGCCCGGCGCACGGCGGCCGGGTGATGGTCAAGGAGTTCACCGACCCTCCGCTGTCTCCCATCCAGGCACTGTGGCTGCCGCACACGGTCTCCGATTTCCGGACCGCGATTCTCAATTCGGCGCCGGCTCGCCTGTCTCCAGAAGGTGCTTGAAGCCGTCCTCGTCGAGGATGGGTACCCCGAGTTGTTCGGCCTTGTCGGCCTTGGAGCCGGGCGAATCCCCCACCACCACGAAGTCGGTCTTCTTCGACACCGATCCCGATGCCTTACCGCCGCGGACGAGGATCGCTTCCTTGGCGCCGTCGCGCGAGAAATCCTGCAATGACCCGGTGACGACGATCGTCTTGCCCTCCAATGTGCGCTCGATCGACTCGTCTCGCTCGTCCTCCATGGAAACGCCTGCAGCACGCCACTTCTCGACGATCTCGCGATGCCAGTCGACGGTGAACCAATCGTGAATGCTCTGCGCGAGGGTGGGACCGACCCCCTCGACGGCGGCCAGGCGTTCCGGGTCGGCGTCCTCGATCGCCTGCAAGGAGCCGAATTCGGTCGCCAGCGCACGAGCCGTGGGCGGGCCGACGTGGCGGATCGACAGGCCGACGAGCACCCGCCACAGGGGCACCTCTTTCGCCTTGTCGAGATTGGCCAGCAGGCGCGTACCGTTCGCCGACAACGTGCCCTTCTTGGTGGTGAACAATGCGGTCTTCGCAAGATCATCTGCGTTGAGCGAGAACAGGTCGCCCTCATCGGTGATCACCCCGGCACTCAGCAACGCGCCGGCCGCCTCGTACCCGAGGGCCTCGATGTCGAAGGAACTGCGTCCGGCGAGGTGAAACAGTCGCTCACGCAGCTGCGCCGGGCACGACCGCGCGTTGGGACAACGGATGTCGGCGTCGCTGTCCTTCTCCGGCCGCAGCACCGAACCGCACTCGGGACATGTGTCGGGCATCTCGAAGGCGTACTCGCTGCCGTCACGCAGGTCGACGACGGGACCGAGGACCTCGGGGATCACGTCACCGGCCTTGCGGATGGTGACCGTGTCGCCGATGAGCACGCCCTTGCGCTTGACCTCCGACCCGTTGTGCAGGGTGGCCCGTGACACGGTGGAACCGGCGACGAGCACCGGCGCGAGCACCGCGAACGGGGTGACCCGGCCGGTGCGTCCGACATTGACCTCGATGCCGAGCAGTTCGGTGGTGACCTCCTCGGGCGGGTACTTGTAGGCGATCGCCCAGCGGGGTGCGCGCGAGGTGGCACCGAGTCGGCGTTGCAGCGTGACGTCGTCGACTTTGACGACGATGCCGTCGATCTCGTGCTCGACATCGTGGCGGTGCTCACCCCAGTAGGCGATCTTGTCGAGAATCGCCTCTGCACCAACGAGTTTGGTGGTGTGCGAGGACACCGGCAGCCCCCAGGCACCGAGCGCGAGGTAGGCGTCGTGCAGTGACGCCGGGCGCCATCCTTCGGTGTGGCCGATGCCGTGGCAGATCATCCGCAGCCGACGTCGCGCGGTGATCTGGGGATTCTTCTGTCGCAGCGAACCCGCTGCGGAATTGCGCGGATTCGCGAACGGCGGCTTACCGTCGGCCACCAACGAGGCGTTGAGAGTCTCGAAGTCCTCCACTCGGAAGAAGACCTCACCGCGTACTTCGAGGACGTGCGGTATCGGGTACTCGTCGGAGGCGGTCAGGCGTTGCGGGACATCGGTGATGGTGCGCGCGTTGAGGGTGACGTCTTCGCCGGTGCGACCGTCACCGCGGGTGGTGGCATGATCGAGCACGCCGTCGCGGTACACCAACGCCAGCGCGACCCCGTCGATCTTGAGCTCGCACAGGTACTCGGTTCCCGAGCCCACCTCGTCGGCCACCCGGGCGACCCACGCTCGCATCTCGTCGGCGTCGAAGACGTTGTCCAGCGACAACATTCGCTCGAGATGGTCGACGGGCGTGAACGCGGTGGAGAAACCTCCGCCGACGAGCTTGGTCGGCGAGTCGGCAGTGGCCAGCTCCGGATGCGCCTCCTCGAGTTCCTGCAGACGCCGCAACAGCCGGTCGAACTCGCCGTCGGAGATGATCGGTGCGTCTTTGACGTAGTACCGGAACTGATGTTCACGGATCTCCTCGGCCAACGTCGACCACTGTTCTCGCACGTCGGCGGACGGACCGTCGTTTGCCACCTGATCTGCTTCTGCCACCCACCGAGCGTATCGAAACACCCCGACAGTTCTCCTCGAGCGTTCCGGCAAACATGTGCGCAGCGTGCGATGCCGGTCTCGGCCGTCGGGGGTGTCGAGGCCTCGACCATCGGGAGGGGGCTTCCTTACCGGGCGGAGGATCCCTTTTAGTCGCTGGTCGAGGTGCCGAGGAGCGCCAGCGACGAGCCTCGAGACCTGTTGCACCGCTGCTGGTTTCCGACCCCACACCGAGCACGCGACGGTCTAAAACCCGCGGTCGCCGAGTAGTTGGGCGAGTCGGGTGTCGACCGGCGAGTCCAGACCAGGGTCGGGGGTGAGGATCTCGACGAGGTCGTAGTAGCCGTGCCCGATCGGGA
>NZ_MVPX01000304.1:0-6529 GCF_002043085.1 Gordonia sp. i37
CCTCGACCACCGATGAACGGCTCGGCGCCTGGGGAGCCTCACACCTCGACCACCGACCAAGGACGAGCCGGACAACGGACACAAGACACAAGACACAGAAACTGGCACCGAAGGCGCGGTAGCGTGAAAGTCCCGCCACCGGAGTTGTCCACGTATCGAGGAGTCGACCCGTGCCACATCCGATCATGTTCGACGACGCCGACCCCTTCCTCATCCGCGTACGCGAAGTGGCTCTGGCATTCCCCGACGCCACCGAGGTGGTCGCGCACGGCCGACCAACATTCCGGTGCGGCAAGATGTTCGGCAACTATGGCGGTGGCGAGAAAGGCGGAATCCGCCACGACCGTTCGGTGTTGTTCCTCGCCGACCCAGCCGAGCGTGCCGCGCTCGTCGAGGATCCGAGGTTCTTCGTCCCCGCCTACTTCGGACCCGCAGGTTGGCTCGGCATCCTGCTCGACGACGCCACCGACTGGATCGAGGTCGCCGAGCTACTCGACGCGAGCTACCGCCAAATCGCACCGAAGCGGTCGATCGCGAAACTCGATGCCCGAGAAAGCATGTGACCGCCCGCGCGACGATCGCCACGACGAAACCGGCGCAGCGAACGATCCCATGACAACGCCGTCGCCGCCGTCAGCGGGCTGGGCCGCAGTGCGTCCCGCGACAGCAGCGCCGCGCCACGCGCGACGGTGGACGCCGACGCCTTGGAGCGGTGACCCGAATCGAACGGCGGCTGCGGATCGTATTCGATCACGAGCTGAATGGCCTTGGCCCGTTCCTCGCCGGCGATCTGCCCGGCCAGCCACAGTGCCAGATCGATCCCCGCAGACACCCCGGCAGCCGTCACCACTTTCGCCCCGTCACCCTCCCCCGACGCTGCGCTCGCCCCGTCACCCTCCCCCGACGCTGCGCTCGCCCGGACCACCCGCTCATCCGACACCGGCGTCGCTCCGAACATCGACAACGCGGCCAGCGCGGACCAGTGCGATGTCGCGCGCCTGCCCTCCAGCAGTCCGGCGGCCGCCAGCACCACCGAGCCGGTACACACAGAGGTCATCCACGACGCGGTCGTCGATACATCAGCCAGCCACGCCAGCAGCCGCTCGTCCCGCGCCGCCTTCGCGCACCCGGGACCTCCCGGAACCAGCACGACGTCGGGATTCGGTGTCTCGGCCAACGAATGCGTGGCCCCGACCAGCAGAACACCGGAGTCGGCCACGATCGGTCCCGGCTCATGCCAGACGAATCGCACCTCGGCATCCGGAAGCATGCGCAGCACCTCGTACGGGCCCACGAAGTCGAGAGCGGTGAACTGCGGGTAGACGACGATCGCGATGCGGGTCATGCGGATTCCCCCTGACGTGTTCGGATGGTCATTGCCTGCCGGCCGTCGATCAGCGACAGGATCGGCGGTAACGGTCCGGCGATATCCCCACACGCCGCGAGAACACACGTCGCATGGTCTCTGCCGAGCCGAATCCGGATCGGGCCGCCACGACAGGCATCGGATCGTCACTCTCTTCGAGGTGCCGACGGGCGGCGTCGGTCCGAATCCGCTCGACGTAGACGCCCGGCGACTCGCCGACCTCGGCGGTGAACACCCGGGTGAAATGCCGCGGACTCATCGCGGCGATCGCCGCGAGGTCGGTGATCGGGTGCGGCGCTGCGGGATCGTTCTCGATGGCGTCCTGCACGTCTCGGATCGGACGTCGCCGGGCCCGTGGCATCCAGACCGGCGGCGCGAACTGGGACTGCCCACCCGGACGTCGGAGATGCAAGACCAGCCACCGCGCAACGGACTGCGCAAGCTCGGTGCCGTGGTCCTCCTCCACGAGTGCCAGAGTGAGATCGATGCCCGCGGTGACACCGGCCGCCGTCCACACGCGCTCGGAGCTGCGGATGAAGATCGGGTCGGGATCGACCTGCACGGCCGGATATTCGGAAGCCAACAGCTGTGCCGAAGCCCAGTGCGTGGTCGCGCGATGCCCGTCGAGCAGACCGATCTCGGCAGCCAGGAAGGCCCCACTGCACACGGTGACCACCCGCCGTGCTCGGCGTGCCGTGGCGCGAATCCACGTCATCATCTCGGAGCAATACCGGGCCTCGAAGACGCCCATGCCCCCGGGCAGGACCAAGGTGTCGATCGGCGTGTCGGGTGCCGGCAGCGGGTCCGCGACGAAATCGAGGCCGGCACCGGAGGAGACCGGCCGACCCCCCACCGACACCAGCGAGATCTCGTAACCCGATTGCGCGACATCACGTCCGGCGAGCACCAGCGACGCCGCTGTGAACACGTCGAGCGGCCCGGTGATGTCGAGCGGCTGCACCCCGGCGAAGCCGAGGACCACCACTGATCGCGTCATGGGTCCATGGTGTCGAACGCCTGCCATGGCGTCCAGGACCAAACTCCCACAGATCAGGACACGCCCAGCCGGACGCCCTCGATCGGACGACAAGCCACGTTATGCGCTCACATGAATACACCGATGTCCGATAAAGGCATTTCGCGAGTATTTCGGACTGCAAATAACCCATGCGCCGGACTCAGCCGGACTACAGTGGGATTTCTGCCGGGAAAGCGAGATCTGCGACGTCTGTAGGAGATTCGAGCATGGCAACCTCATCGACCCCGCGGGAGAAACTCACCGCCGATCAGCGCAATTCCTTCGCCGCGGCATATCTGGGCTGGGCAATGGACGCATTCGACTATTTTCTGGTCGTCCTGATCTACGCCGACATCGCCAAGGATTTCGGGGTTCCGCTGGACCGGATGGCGCTGATCACCACCATGACCCTGCTGATGCGACCGGTGGGCGCGTTCATCTTCGGGCTCTGGGCCGACCGCAAGGGTCGTCGCATCCCGTTGATGACCAACGTCGCCTTCTACAGTGTGGTCGGCTTCCTCTGCGCCTTCGCACCCGGATTCTGGGTGTTGATGGTGCTGCGCATGCTCTACGGCATCGGCATGGGCGGCGAATGGGGCCTCGGGGCCGCACTGGCCATGGAGAAGATCCCCGTCTCCCGACGAGGCTTCTTCTCCGGCTTCCTGCAGAGCGGCTATTCGATGGGATACCTCTGCGCCGCACTGGCATTCCTGGTTCTCAACACATGGCTCGGCCTGAACTGGCGGTGGATGTTCGCGCTGTCGATCATCCCCGCATTGATCAGTCTGCTGATACGGGCGCGCGTGGAGGAATCCGAGGCGTGGAAGGCCACACGTGACCGGGTGCGTCAGACCCAGACCACCGCACGGGAGATCTGGTCGAATCCGGTCATCTGGCGACGCTTCATCTTCCTGGTCCTGCTGATGACGGCGTTCAACTGGATGAGCCACGGTACCCAGGACGTCTATCCGACATTCCTCAAGGCGCACAACGATTCCGGAGCAGGCCTGGCCGCAAGCACCGCAACCTGGATCGCGGTGATCTACAACGTCGGAGCCATCATCGGCGGTCTGATCGCCGGCGCACTGTCGGAACGGTACGGTCGCAAGACACTGATCATCGCGTGCGCGGTGATCGCGCTGCCGATCGTGCCGTTGTTCGCCTACTCCTCGACGGCCGGCTACCTCGCACTCGGCGCCTTCCTCATGCAGATGATGGTGCAGGGCGCGTGGGGTGTGATCCCGGCACACCTGACCGAACTGTCCCCCGACGAGATCCGTGGCTTCTACCCGGGCGTCACCTATCAGCTCGGAAACTGCCTGGCCGCCTTCAATCTTCCGATCCAGGAGGCGGTGGCCGGCAGTCACGGCTATCCGTTCGCGCTGACCGTGACGATCGTCCCGGTCCTGATCGCGGTCATCGTGCTGACCGCGTTCGGCCGGGAACGCAAGGGCGTGCAGTTCGGCAGTGAGCAGGCCAGCGTCGAGGAAGTCGCCTGAGGCGACGACCTCAGAGCGCGTCGGGATCGGCGGACAGCAACTCCCCGGCGCGCGCGCAGATACTCAACGCGGTGCGCGCCCAGTCCGGGGACGCTCCGGCCAGGCCACATGTCGGGCTGACGATCACGTTGTCCGACAGCACTTTTCGCGCGAGACCGATGCGGTCGACCAGCTCGGCGAGGGTGGTCGCGACCGTCTCGGCATGGACGGCGGGGTCTGCGTGGTCGCCCGGCAGGACCCCGGCGACGAGCACATCGCCGCGGTCGATCAGGCCGCCGATCCCGTCGAGTGCCGCGGTGTCCGCAGATCCGATGCCCGTGACGTCGATGCCGTACGCCACACCCGAGAGTGCGTGCACGAGATCCCATCTCGGCGCGCCACAGTTGTGCACGATCATCGGCACGTCGAGGTGCTCGCGCACCGAGCGCAAGGCCTCGGCGACGTCGGCGACCGGAATCGGCGGGATCACGTCGAGCCGGGTCAGCGGCGGCACCCGACCGTCGATCACCGTCCCCACCATCGGCTCGTCGAGTTGCACGATCACCCAGGCGCCCAGCCGGCGACGGACCTCGCCGACCAATCCGGCGAGCCCCTCGGCACCGGAGTCGATGAGATCGCGCAGCGCGCCCCGATCGCGAATGGCCTTGTGCCCGTTGACGAGTTCGATGGAGGCGGCCAACGTGAACGGCCCGGCGACCGCGACCTTCATCGGCCGTCCGGTGCCGATGAAACCGGCTGCATCCCAGATCTCCTCGATCGCGTCGAGATCTGCGGCGAGGAACCCCCGCGCACGTCGCGCGACCGAGGAGCCACGGGCGCCGAGCCGGTAGCCCCAGGTGGCCGAGTCGATCGGGAGGTCGACGAGTACCGCAGCCATCCGCCCGATCATGTCGGCACCGATTCCACGAGCGGGCAACTCGGCGAGATGGGCGAAGTCGAGCTCGCCGTTGATGATCGCCGCCGCCTCGCGCGGATCGGTGCCCGGCATCGAACCAACACCCGTTCCCACCCCGGTGGGCAGATCGGTCATCGGTCTACTCGGCGAGCGACGCCGACACCGGCCGGGCCGCAGATTCCGGGTCCGACGAGGTGGAAGCGATTCGGCCCGAACCGAGTACGAGATCACCGTTGGCGGGATCGGGGAGATACAGCACCGCGGCCTGCCCACGCGCCACCCCGGTCAACGGCTCGCCCAGCGCGATCTCGATGAACGGGCCGTCGGGGCCGTCGACCGGGGTGGCCACCGCGGGAGCCAGCCCCCCGTGCGCGCGCACCTGAACGGTCACCTCGACGGGACCCTCGGGCGACTCTCCGGAGGTCCACACCGCGTTGCGGGTGCGGATCGAATGCACCTGTAGATGCTCCTCGGAGCCCACGGCGACCGTGCCGGTCTCGGGATCGATGTCGGTGACGTAGCGCGGTCGACCGTCGACTGCGGGCGCCTCGATACCGAGTCCCTTGCGTTGGCCGATCGTGAAGCCGTGCACCCCGTCGTGATCGGCCAGCCGCTCACCGGTCCCGGCGTCGACGACCGCACCCGGCCGCACGCCGATGCGTGCGCCGAGAAATGCGCGGGTGTCCCCGGTGGGGATGAAGCAGATGTCATGCGAATCCGGCTTGGCGGCCACCGACAATCCCCGTTGCGCCGCCTCGGCACGGATCGCGGGTTTGGGCGTGTCGCCAACCGGGAACATCGCGCGGTCGAGCTGGTCCCGGGTGAGCACGGCCAGGACGTAGGACTGGTCCTTGTCCGGATCGACGGCCCGACGCAGCTGTCCTCCGGACAGGCGCGCGTAGTGGCCGGTGGCCAGCGCATCGAAACCCAGGGCCATCGCCTTGTCGGCCAGCGCCGCGAATTTGATCTTTTCGTTGCAGGTCAGGCACGGGTTCGGGGTCTGACCGGCGGCGTACGCGGCGACGAACTCGTCGATGACGTCGTCCTTGAAGCGATCAGCAAAGTCCCACACGTAGAACGGGATACCCAGGACGTCGGCGGCGCGGCGGGCATCGTCGGCGTCCTCGCGCGAGCAACATCCCCGCGAGCCGGTGCGCAGGGCACCCGGAGCGGTCGACAACGCCAGATGCACGCCGACGACGTCGTGACCGGCGTCGACGGCACGTGCGGCGGCGACCGCCGAGTCGACCCCTCCGCTCATGGCTGCCAGGACCCGCATCACTGTGCCCTTCCGCCGGGCGCCGACACCAGTCCGGCGACGCGGGCACGCTCGACCACCTCGCCGATGACGTCGGCGACGGTCTCGATGTCCGAACGGGTCGTGCTCGGGGCCAACGAGAACCGCAGGGAGCCGCGAGCCTCGGCCATGTCGAGACCCATCGCCAACAGGACGTGGCTGGCCTGTGCGACGCCGGCCGTACACGCCGAACCGGTGGAACACTCGACGCCGTTGGCGTCGAGCAGCATCAGCAACGAATCCCCTTCGCACCCTTCGAAGGACACGTGAACGTTGCCCGGCAGCCGACGCTCGTCGCGCGGTCCGTTGGCGCTCGTGCCGGGAATGTCGAGGATGGTGGCGAACAATTCGTCGCGCAGTGCGGCGACCGCGACCATCGATTCGGGTAGCTCTGCGGTGGCGATCCGCAGAGCGGTCGCCATACCGACGGCCGCCGCGACCGGCTGGGGGCCCG
>NZ_MVPX01000305.1:0-17341 GCF_002043085.1 Gordonia sp. i37
AGTGCATGGGAATGCCGAACTCGGTGGCAATCGCAACCAGGTCGGCGATCGGTTCGATCGTCCCGACCTCGTTGTTGGCCCACATGATCGACACCAGGGCGGTCTCGTCGGCGTGCGCGGCGAGTTCGGCGCGCAGCGCCGCAGGCGAGACGAACCCGGCGTCGTCGACCGGCAGGATCACCAGTTCGGCGCCCTGCGTGGCCAGCCATTGCGCGGAGTCGACGATCGCGTGGTGCTCGATGGACGAGATCACGACCCGACGGCGTCGGTCGTCGGCCTGGCGTCGTGCCCAGTAGATCCCTTTGACCGCGAGGTTGTCGGCCTCGGTACCCCCGCTGGTGAAGATCCCCTCCGACGGCCGCGCACCGAGCGAGGCCGCGATCGTCTCCCTGGCCTCCTCGAGCAGACGCCGCGCCCACCGGCCCGCCCCGTGCAGCGACGAGGCGTTGCCGGGCTGGGCGTAGACGGCGTTCATCGCCTCGATGGCCTCGGGGAGCATCGCGGTCGAGGCGGCGTGATCGAGGTAGACGGGGGCTCGGGTGGGCATGGACATGTCGTTGCCAAGGATAGACGCGCGCGGGGTCCCAACCAATTCCACATCGGCCCGAAATTCTCGACGGCCCGCGATTCTCGACGCGCCGTGTCCCGCCGCGGATGCGGGTATGCGCTCAGCCGCGCCACCTGCCCGACGTGGAGAACCCCGTGCGGACCGTGTTGGCGGCAGGCGCGGCAAGCCAGGCGAAGGTGTCCTCGTCGTGGCACAGTCAGATGCGCACGGCAGCGGCGGACGCCGCGTAGTTCGGGAGTTCGCCGCCGGTGGCCCCGGGCGCCGTCGCGTCGAGGACCGCGCCTGCCGGTGGCGCGTCGAGCCCTCCGGCGAGCCCGACCACGTACAGATACGCCGCTGCGTCACAGTGCGCTGCGCACCGGCGGCTCGTCGGCGAACGCCCCACCGAGCATCCGGACCTCGACGATCACCGGGCCCGTGATCGACGCGGCGTGCCGATCCGCGCGCGGTACTGGTGGCCGGATCGATCTCGCAGACGTCCAATGCGTTGGTGAGCACCAGGATCGAATGCCCTTCGACCCCGGTGGCGCCGTGCCCATGGGCCCACACCGCCACGGTCACGGCGTTGGCGGCGGCAACGCCGACGACGGCGGCGGCGGTGACATCCACCACCGCCCAGGGGCGTGGGTGACGGTGAGGTTGAAACCGACGGTCTCGGGGCGGTCGGTCTCGGGGGGACACGTCAGGGCCTCTCGTCGGGTCGATGCTGTCGAACCGACTGTCGCGTCACCCTCTTGGAAACCCCTTGCCGACCGCTTGGGTACCCGGCAGTTGTAGTCCCGGGTCAGTCCCGGTCGAGGTAGAAGTACAGATGCCGACCGTCGACCACTCCGCCCTTGCCGTTCATGATCCCCATGACGGTGGTGTCGTCGACCTTCTTGAAGTGGTCGATCACCGGCTGGCCGTCGTAGACCATCGAGGCGGTGACCTCACCGCGGAACTCGATCATCCAGAGGCTGGCCTCACCCTTGCCGAGTTCGGTGTTGGAGTACAGATCGCCATCGGCGTTGCGACACACCAGGGGCTGCACCTCGGAGCGGGAGATGAAGGTCTTGCCGTACCAACCGACGCGCGGGAGCATCCCGTTGGCCTTGTGCCCGGTGGTGAATTCGCCACCGCGCCACCGTCCCAGCATCTCCTCGGGGCGCAGGGTCGGCAGCGCCGCCCAAATCGCGTCGAGGTCGGCGTCGTCGACGGTGCCGTCGGCCGCGCGCAGGTCGGCGAATCGGGCACGTGCCTGATCGACGGTCAGCTTCGTCGAGGATGAGAGTGTGTCGGACATGCAGCGGCCCCTTCCGGCCCGGGAAACAACGGTGTCACGCCACGCACAGGCGTTCTGACATCATATATGTTGTTTGATTCCCGATGCCGGATGGACGCCCGGTCTCCCCGTGGCGCCGATCGGATCAGCTGTTCGCAGCGCGCGGCCATCGTCCGTCGGTCGCCCGAGGGCAGCTGCGGTTCGTGCAGACTGACGTGAACCGCGACGGCCCGCATCCGCAGCACCCGGGCAAGGGTGTCCGCCGGTCCGTCGTCGCCGATGAAACCCGTTTCGGCCGTGGGGATTCCGTCGGCACTGAAGGCGATACCGATGGGCAGGATCGGCACCCCCGCATCGAGGGCCGATTGGAAGAAGGCCGGCCGGAACCCGCCCTGCGCGCGGCCGCACCACGTGGTGCCCTCCGGGAAGACCGCCACCGACGAATCCCGTTCGAGCCCGGCGACGGCCTCGGAGATCACCGTCGGCAGCGTCCGCAATGAACCGCGGTCGATGCAGATGACGCCCAGTCGCCGCGCGAGCGTCGAGATGCCGGGCATGGCGGCGACATCGGACTTGGCGACGAAGTGCGCAGGCTGCACCACCGCGATCGCCAGGATGTCCAGATACGAGATGTGGTTGGCGACGATCAGGCCGCGGGCGCGCGACGGAAACGGTCGGCGATCATCGATGATGACGCGGATTCCGATGGCACGCAACAGCTCTCGCGCCGCCCACCGCAGGTAGGCGCGGCGCACCAGCCGGGGTGCCACGGTGGCCATCAGCCCCACGAGTCCGATCATCACGGCCGTCGTCACCAGACGGGCGATCCGCAGGGCCACCACGATCCGCCCGACCCGCGGCCCGGCGTCGTCGAGACAGTGCGACCCGCAGGGGCTCGTCGGATACCACGCGTGCCTCACCTCGACCTCGGTACGCCCCGGGGCGCTCACCGTACCGGCCGACCGGTCGAGTTCGGGCGATGCGGCGGGGTGTGAGTCCACGGTGCCCGGATCGATCCGCGGGTCCGCGAACGGGACCCGAACGCTGACCGCCGCGGTCACGCCGCGCCGCCGAGCCGAAGGACCGTGTCGCGGAGCCGGTCGAGATAGCGGAGGTTGGCACACTCGAGGTCCAGCACGGTCGGGAAATCGCCGACGTCGAAGGCCGGGTCGACCGCCGGGTCGCCACACACCCGCGCACCGAGGCGCAGGTAGGCACGCATGAGCGGCGGAAGCACGACCCTATCCGGCGCAGGGATGTCATCGAGCGCCACGCCGTCGACCCGGGGGCTCTCGTGCGGATGCACCCGCCACCGGGCCGGGTAGCGCTCGTTGAGTTCGTCGCGCGCGCCGCGCAGCGCGCTGCCACGAGCCGCACCGTCGATCGCCGGACCCCCGAGCGGCATCGACACCGACCCCATCAGGTAGCGGTATCCCGACTCCTGCAGGTAGCGCAGGATCGAGGCCCACATCAACGCGGTGACCGATCCGTCCCGGTGTCCGGTCGCCACACAGGCCCGGCCCATCTCGACGGTCATCGAGGCGATCTCGTCCAGTGCGGTCAGATCGAATTCGGTGGAGCTGTACCAGCCGCCGGCGGCGATGGCGCGTGGCGGCGGCAGCAACCGGGCGCAGCCGATGATGCCGTGCTCGTCGTGCCGGGCCAGCAGATGTTCACAGTGGTCGTCGAAATGGTCTGCGTCGCGGCGGGATTCGGCGTCGCCGATGTCATCGGAGAATCCCGGTTCGGCGGCGAAGACCTCGAACCGGAAGCGCTGGGCGGCCGCGATGTCGGCCGGGTCGTCGGTGAGCACGATCCGCAACGGCGCCGCGTGCACCAGGGTGCGACGGGACAAGCCACGGTCGGTGCAGGTCAGAGCGGCAACAGGTCCAGATGTCATACCTGAGATGAAAGCCAGACCGGGCATCGTGAGTGCGACGGCGGGTCGTCGTGTCGGTGCTGGTCGGGTGAACACGTCCCGCGTGGCCGACGGCAGCGTGAACTCTGCGCAAACACCGAAAGCGCCCCCGGGAGATCGGACATCCCGGGGGCGCTGTCGGTGACGCAGGAGGCGACTACTTGCGCTTCTTGACCTCTTCGGTCAGCTGCGGGGCGACGTTGAACAGGTCGCCGACGATGCCGAAGTCCGAGATCTCGAAGATCGGGGCCTCTTCGTCCTTGTTGACCGCGACGATGGTCTTCGAGGTCTGCATGCCCGCACGATGCTGGATGGCACCGGAGATACCCAGGGCGACGTAGAGCTGCGGCGAGACCGTCTTACCGGTCTGACCGACCTGGAACTGACCCGGGTAGTAGCCGGAGTCGACGGCGGCACGCGAGGCACCCACAGCGGCACCGAGCGAGTCGGCGAGTTCCTCGACCACCGAGAACTTCTCCGCCGACCCGACACCGCGGCCACCGGAGACCACGATCGAGGCCTCGGTCAGTTCCGGACGATCGCCACCGACGTTCGGCTCGATCTTGGTGATCTTCACCGCGTTCTCCGCCTGCGCGGGAACCTCGACGTCGACGCGCTCGCCGGCACCGGCCTGCGGAGCCGCCTCGACACCACCCGGACGAACCGAGAACACCGGCACATCGCCCTTGGCCTGGGCCTCGACGGTGAACGCGCCACCGAAGATCGAGTGGATGCCGATGCCGCCCTCCTTGACGTCGATGACGTCGGCGAGGACTCCCGAGCCCAGCCGCACGGCGAGGCGTCCGGCGATCTCCTTGCCGTCGGCGGTGGCCGCCACGAGGATGCCGGCCGGCGACGCCGACTCGGCGATCGAGGCGAGCACGTCGACCTGCGGGCTGATCAGGTAGGTCGCGGCGTCCTCGGACTCGGCGACGTAGATCTTCTCCGCACCGGCTTCTTTGAGGCCGTCGATGATGCCGTCGGCCTTGCCGGGGGCGCCGACCACGACGGCCGACGGAGCGCCCAACGCGCGGGCGGCGGTGATGAGTTCGCTGGTCACCTTCTTCAGGGCGCCCTCGGCGTCCTGCTCGACCAGAACGAGAACTTCTGCCATTTTCGTTTACTCCTGGATGTATGTGGGGCCCTGCGGAATTCGCACTAGGATGACGCCGGAGCGCAAGCCCGCGGGCACGGGTGGTGGTCTGCGGGCCGGTGCTAGATGATCTTCTGCGCGACCAGGTACTCGGCCACCTTCACGCCACCGTCACCCTCGTCGGTGACCCGCTCACCCGCGGTCTTCGGCGGCTTCGGGGTGGAGCTGGTGACCTCCGAGCCCGCGTTGGCCAGACCCACCTCGTCGGCCTCGACGTCGATCTCGGCCAGGCCGACGACCTGGACCTCTTTCTTCTTCGCGGCCATGATGCCCTTGAAGGACGGGAAACGCGGCTCGTTGATCTTCTCGTTGACGCTGACGATCGCCGGCAGCTCCGCGGTGATGTGGTAGATGCCGTCGTCGGTCTCACGCTCGCCGGTCAGGGTCTCGCCCTCCAGCGTGAGCTTGCGCAGATGCGTCAGATGCGGCAGCTCGAGGTACTCGGCGATCATCGCCGGGATCGCCCCGACGCGACCGTCGGTGGCCTCATTGCCGGCGATCACGAGTTCGACACCCTCGACGGTGCCCAACGCACGCGCGAGCACATACGCGGTCTGCACCGCATCGGAGCCGTGCAGCGCGTCGTCCTTGATGTGAATGGCCTTGTCGGCACCCATCGACAGCGCCTTGCGGATCGCCTCGGTCGCCCGCTCCGGACCAGCCGTCAACACGGTCACCTCGCCGCCGTTGGCTTCCTTGATCTGCAGCGCTTCCTCGACCGCACGCTCATTGATCTCATCGAGCACCGCATCGGCGGCCTCACGATCGAGGGTGTAATCGCCGTCGGAGAGCTTGCGCTCGGACCAGGTGTCAGGGACCTGCTTGATCAGAACGACAATATTTGTCATGGGTCTTCGTCGACCTCCTGCGTCGGGTTCGGCAACTTACCGGCGGGTAAGGCCATCGGTCTTCCCCACTTTAGCCCGTCCTATTATCGGGCAGAACATCGACTAGCTCACAAAATGGACGGGAGACTATTGTCGTGCGGATGACCGACGTACACCGGGACGTAACGCCCGGCACGCCGCGGAGCCTGACATCGGACGAACAGCTCGCCCTCACCGGGGAGCGCACGGTCCCCGGTATCCCCGCGGAGAACTATTGGTTCCGTCGTCATGAGGTCGCCTATGCTCACATCGTCGGTAGATGTGCCGCGCGCCAGGTCCTCGAGGCCGGTTCGGGTGAGGGGTACGGCGCGGCGATGCTCGCCGACGCCGGCGCGCAGGTCACCTGCGTGGACTACGACGAGTCGGCCGTCGCCCACACACGTCGTCGGTATCCGCAGGTGGAGATCCGGCAGGGCAATCTGATCGACTTGCCGCTACCCGACGGCTCGGTGGACGTGGTGGTCAACTTCCAGGTGATCGAACACCTGTGGGATCAGCCGGCCTTCCTCACCGAATGCGCGCGCGTCCTGCGACCGGGCGGCGAGCTGCTCATCTCCCCCCCCAACCGGATCACCTTCTCCCCGGGCCGCGACACCCCGCTCAACCCGTTCCACACCCGCGAACTCGACGCCGCCGAGTTGAGTGGATTACTCGCCGACGCCGGTTTCACCCTCACCTCGATGCTCGGCGTCCATCACGGCGAACGGCTCGCGGGTCTCGATCGCAAGTGGGGCGGTTCGCTCATCGACGCACAGATCGAACGCGCACTCGCCGGCCAACCCTGGCCCGAGGACTTGGTCGCCGACGTCGCCGGGATCGGCGCGGAGGACTTCGACATCCGTGACGCCGACGACGCCGACATCGACGCCAGTCTGGATCTGCTCGCGATCGCGATGCGGTCGTAGCGCGTGCCCACCCCGCACCGGACCCCGCCGTCCCCCGTCCCGGGCCAGTTCACCCTGGTCCTGCACTCGCATCTGCCGTGGTTGGCCAACCACGGCAGATGGCCCGTCGGCGAGGAATGGCTGTATCAGTCATGGGCCGCCTCGTATCTGCCGGTGTTCGCGATGCTGCGACGACTGGCCGCCGACGGTTTCTCCGACATGGTCTCGCTCGGGATCACCCCGGTGCTCGCCGCACAGCTCGACGACCCGCACTGCACGGCGTCGATGTATGAGTGGTTGGCCGACTGGCGGTTGCGGGCGATGGAGGCGGCCGTCGACGCCGACACCGACCGGCGTGCCCTGGGTCTGCGTGAACATCGCAGCGCGACAAAGGCATTGGCCGAATTCGAGCGCCATTGGCGTCTCGGGGGCGCCGCGACGATCCGACAGGTGGCCGACAGCGGCGTCGCCGAGATCCTCGGCGGGCCGCTCGCCCATCCGTTCGCACCGTTACTCGACGCCCGGTTGCGGCGATTCTCCCTGGGCGAAGGCCTCGCCGATGCCCACTTACGCTGGGGCACAAGACCGCACGGGATCTGGGCTCCCGAATGCGCCTTCGCCCCGGGAATGGAAACCGAGTACGCCGCCGCGGGCGTCGGCCACTTCATGGTCGACGGCCCGACGCTGCGCGGGGACACCGCACTCGGACGGCCCGTCGGCACCGGCGACGTCCTGGCCTTCGGCCGTGACCTGACCGTCAGCTACCGGGTGTGGTCCCCGAAATCGGGGTATCCGGGGCACGCCGCGTATCGCGATTTCCACACCTACGATCACGCAACCGGGCTCAAGCCGTCCCGGGTGACCGGGAAAACCGTGGCCGCCCAGGACAAGAAGCCCTACGACCCGCAGCGCGCCGATGCGGTGATCGACCGCCACGTCGACGACTTCATCGGCCATGTCCGCCGACGCCTGATCTCCGAGTCGCAGCGCATCGGACGGCCGGCGCTGGTGGTCGCGGCCTTCGACACCGAGTTGTTCGGTCATTGGTGGCACGAGGGACCGGTCTGGCTCGATCGCGTGCTGCGCAGGCTGCCCGAGGCGGGCGTGCAGGTGGGCACCCTCGCCGGCGCCGCCGCACACGGCTATGTCGGTGCGCCCGTGGATCTTCCGCCCTCGTCGTGGGGATCAGGCAAGGACTGGCGGGTCTGGGAGGGGCCGCAGGTGTCGCATCTCGTGCAGCTCAACGCCGAGGTGAGCCGGACCGCTCTCGACGCGGTCGACAAGATCGTCGACCCGCGGGCGGGCCGCCACCACGTCGCCGACCAGATCGTCCGTGAAGCGCTGCTGACGGTCTCGTCGGACTGGCCGTTCATGGTGTCCAAGGACACTGCCGCCGATTACGCGATCGGCCGTGCCCACACCCACGCCCACGCGACCCGCGAGATCGTCGACGCCGCCCTGCGTGGCCGCGCCGCCGCAGCGGAGAGGTTGCGACACAACTGGTCTCGCGCCGAAAACCTGTTCGCCGACCTCGACGCGCGCCGACTGCTCGAGATCACCGACACCACCACCGGGCGGTGCCGGTGATGCGGGTCCTGCTCATCTCGTGGGAGTACCCACCGGTCGTCGTCGGCGGGTTGGGTCGTCACGTGCACCACCTGGCCACCGAGTTGGCCGGCCTCGGCCACGACGTCGTCGTCCTCACCCGGCGTCCCTCGGGTACCGATGCGGTGTCGCATCCGACGACCGATCGCGTCGTCGACGGGGTGCGGGTGATCGCGGTGGCCGAGGATCCGCCGGAGTTCTCCTTCGGTACCGACATGATGGCCTGGACACTGGCGATGGGCCACGGTTTCATCCGCGCGGGGCTGACGATCCTCGCCGGCGAGCGGGGGTCACGGGCGACGAGCTGGACTCCGGAGGTCGTCCACGCGCACGACTGGATCGTGGCGCACCCGGCCATCGCGCTCGCCGAGATCTTCGACGTGCCACTGATCTCCACGATCCACGCGACCGAGGCCGGACGCCACAGCGGGTGGGTCAGCGGCCGGATCAACCGCCAGGTCCACTCGGTGGAATGGTGGCTGGCGACCGACTCCGACGCCCTGATCACCTGCTCGGAATCGATGCGCGACGAGGTGACCCGCCTGTTCGGCCCGGCGGTGCCCGACCCCTCCGGCACCGCGCGCCCTGTTCCGGGTCCCCGCCTCGCCGATATCACGGTGATCCACAACGGCATCGACATCCGCGCGTGGCCGTTCGCGCCGCGCCCGACGCCGACGGGTCCCGCCGAGTTGCTGTTCGCCGGCCGGCTCGAATACGAGAAGGGCGTACAGGACCTCCTCGCCGCGCTCCCTCGTATCCGTCGTACCCACCCGGGCACGACGCTGACCATCGCCGGCACCGGAACACAGCTGGAGTGGCTGACCGAGCAGGCCCGCCGACATCGGGTCGGGCGTGCGGTGACCTTCCTCGGCGCGGTCGATCATCGGGGCCTGGTGGAGTTGATGCATCGGTGCGCCGCGATCGTGCTGCCGAGCCGCTACGAGCCGTTCGGGATCGTGGCGCTCGAGGCCGCGGCGACCGGGATTCCCCTGGTGACCTCCACCGCGGGCGGCCTGGGTGAGGCGGTCCGAGACGGGGTGACCGGCCTGTCGTTCGAGCCCGCCGATGTCGCAGGACTGGCCGCGACGGTGCGGGCGACCCTGACCGATCCCGACTCGTCGGCGCAGCGCGCCCGGCGCGCGCGGGCACGGTTGTCGGAGGATTTCGCGTGGACGGAGGTCGCGGCGCGCACCGCGTCGGTCTACGCCTCGGCCAAACGCCGGGTCCGCCAACCGTCGGGGCGACCGACCATCGCGCAACGCCCACTGCCCGAACGAGACCCGGCGCAGCCGGAGTGAGCGCTACTTCTCGGCCTGCGCCTTCTTGCGCTCGACGTCGGCCTGCGCCTTCTTGCGCTCGATGTCGGCAAGTGCGCGTTCGAGTTCCGCGCGCTGGGCGGCGTTGGCATCCCACGCATCCTTGCGGTTCTTGACGACCCGGGCCGGCGCACCGACCGCGATCGAGTAGTCGGGGATCTCCCCGCGTACCACCGCATGTGAGCCGAGCACGCACCCGCGTCCGACGATCGTGTTGCGCAGCACCGACACCTTGGCCGCGATCCAGGTGTCGGGCCCGATGCGCACCGGCCCCTTGACGATTCCCTGATCCTTGATCGGCAAGGTGATGTCGTCCATCCGGTGGTCGAAATCGCAGATGTAGCACCAGTCGGCGATCAGCGTCGAGCCACCGATCTCCAGGTCCAGGTAGGAGTTGACGACGTTGTTGCATCCGAACACCGTCTTGTCGCCGATGCGCAGGCTGCCCTCGTGCGCGCGGATGGAATTGCCGTCGCCGATGTGCACCCAGCGACCGATCTCCATCCGGCTCAACTCGGGGGTCGCATGGATCTCCACATTGCGCCCCAGGAACACCATGCCGCGCAACACGATGTGGGGATTGGCGAGCCGGAACCGCGCCAACCGCAGGTATCGCACGAGATACCACGGCGTATATGCCCGATTCCGCAGCACCCACCGCAGGGAGTCGAGGCTGACGAATCGAGCCTGCGCCGGATCCCGACGTCGCCCCGCCCGCCACCTCGACCGGTAGCTGGCATTCCACATCGTCGTCATGGATGGCCACCATAATCGACTCCCCCGGCCTGGCCGTCGTCGGCGGGCCACACGATAGGCTCTACCGTTGGCGCCGCCGGTGCGAGGTTCCGACGGCCAGGCGAAGAGGAGCTCCGATGGCGGTTGCCCGACGGTCACGTGCCCGAGGCCGGTTTCCGGCGCTCGTCGCCGTGGTACTCGGTCTGGTGACCGCGATGGCACTGTCGTCCTGTTCGGACGGGCACATCGACATCCGTTCCGTCTACGGCGCGGGATGGTCGAGTTTCGGCGGCAACGCCGGCAATTCGAACTTCGTCTACCCCACCGTCCCCGATGATCTCGCGTTGAGCTGGACCCGTCCGACCGGCGGCACGGTGACCGCACCGGTGACCATCTCGGCGACCGGCAATGTGGGCGTCACGTCGAACTCCTCGGGGTGCGACCTGTTGGTGCTCGATCAGCGCAACGGCCGCAAGAACTTCTGCAAGAACATGCGCGACGGCGTGGCCTCCAACGCGATGCTCACCGATCAATACGATCAGCCCTACATCGGCGAGGAGACCACATTCCTCGCCTTCAACGCCGGCGGCGCGATCCGCTGGCGGATGCCGGTGATCGGGGTACCACTCTCGGCGAAGTTCGCCGACAGCGGGGTGGTCCTCGTCGTCACCACGCAAGGTCAGATCCTGCTGCTCGACACCCAGACCTCGAACCCCGTTGCCCCGGAGGTGCGCCTGCGCCCGGAGGCCGATCCGGGGGATCCGCTGTACGGCTTCGGTGACTGCGTCACCAACGGTCCCCGCTGTACGGTCCCCGCACCACCCGCGGTCGACGTCGCCCATCAACGCTTCTTCCTCAACGTCTGGCCGACCGGCGCGATCGCGAGCGAGATCCGCGGTTTCTCCTATGCCGCCACCGACGGCAAGCGCACGGTGACCGAACTGTGGAAAGCCCAGGTGCCCGGCGGGGTCATCGGGCCGGCGACGGTCTCGGCGGACGGCGCGACCATCTACGCCTTCAGCAGGCTCGGCCAGATCGTGGCACTCGACGCGGCCACCGGCCGGACCCGCTGGACCTACGACAACGGCGGCTACGGTTTTGCCACCATGACGGTCTCGCCGGATGGCCTGATCATTCCGACGGGCGTGATCGGGGCACCGCTGACCCTGCTGCGCGACGAGGGCAACCGCGCCGAAAAGGTGTGGCAGCGTGATGATCTCGCCACCGTGAGCCTTTCGGCCCTGACCAGTGCCGGTACCGCGTGGACCGTGGTTCGCGACGCGGGTGCGCAGACATTGTCGCTGACCGAGGTGTCGACCACCGACGGCAAGACGAAACGGTCGGTGCCGCTGCCGGATTCGGGTGGGTTCGCCACCGGGATCGCGGTGTCGTCGTCCGGTCAGATCGCCACCGCCACCAATATCGGCGAGGTGTATTTCTTCGACAGCAAGCGCAACATCGCCGGACAATAGACCTGCGAGCCGGTGATGCCGGCCCACGGGCGCAGTCGGCTCACGCTCCGCGAAAGGTCTTGCGGTACGCCGACGGAGCCATGCCGAGCTCGTTGCGCAGATGGTGCCGCAGGTTGTCCGCCGACCCCAGGCCCGACCGCTGCGCGATCTCGTCGATCGAGGCGCCCGTGGTCTCGAGCAGTTCGCGCGCGAGATCGAGTCGCCGGTCACGCAGCCACGATCCCGGCGCCGTTCCGGTCTCCTCCCGGAATCGGCGGATGAAGGTGCGGACACTCAGATGCGCATGCGCGGCAAGCCGTTCCACGCTCAGCGCCTCGTCGAGGTGGGTCAGCGCCCACTCCCGCGTGGCCTGCGTGAGGTGACCGGCGTCGTCGGGGACCCCGCGCTCGATGAATTGTCCCTGACCGCCCTCGCGCCACGGCGGGACGACGCAGTGCCGCGCGACCCGATTGGCGACCGCGGCGCCGTGATCGCGACGGATGATGTGCAGACACAGGTCGATTCCCGCCGCCAACCCCGCCGAGCTGAGGATCCGGCCCTCGTCGACATAGAGGACCGACTCATCCAGTGCCACATCGGGGTACAGCCTTCGGAAGTCGTCGGCGTAGCGCCAGTGGGTGGTGGCACGGCGACCGTCGAGGAAGCCTGCGGCGGCGAGCAGGAACGCCCCGGTACAGATCGACACGATCCGGGTGTCGGGACGGATCCGTGCCAACGCCGCGGCCACGCCGTCGGGCATCGTCGCCCGTCGACGGCAGTTCTCGTCACGGGTGCCCGGGACGATCACGGTGTCGGCCGTTGCGATCGCCTCCGGCCCCGCTCCCGCGATCAGCTGATAGGCGGTGGTGGTCGCCACCGGCCCCGGGGTGATGGACACCGTCGTCACCTCGTACAACGCGCGCCCGGCCTCGTCAGACGCCTGCCCGAACAGCAGGGGCGGGATGGTCGCATCGAAGCCGACCACGGGTGGCACGAGCAGTACCGCCACCCGGTGCGGAACCGGCGTGGCACAATTTTCCGACATATTGGCAATCATGCCAGTGGCACGTGGTCTTGGCCATCCCCGATGCTGTTCGGGTGACCACCGATACCCGCCGTGCCGGGCCACCCGCACGCCCGCGACGCCGGCCGCATTGGGCGTGGATCGTCGCCGCCGTCAGCTTCGTCGCGATCCTCGGCGCTGCCGGATTCCGCGCCGTGCCCAGCGTCATGATGGATCCGCTGCACATGGAGTTCGGCTGGTCGCACGCCACGGTCGGCTTGGCGATGTCGATCAACATGGTGCTGTTCGGCGTCACCGCTCCGTTCGCGGCGGCACTCATGGATCGCTTCGGGGTCCGGCCGATCCTGACCATCGCGCTGGTCCTCATCGCCGCCGGCACCGGTCTGGGTGTCTTCATGACGGCGAGCTGGCAGTTGCTGGTGTTGTGGGGGGTGCTCGTCGGACTCGGCACCGGGTCGATCTCGATGGGCTTCGTCGCGACCGTGTCCACTCGGTGGTTCGTCGAACGCCGCGGCCTGGTGACAGGAGTGCTGACCGCCGCGTCGGCGACCGGCCAGCTCATCTTCTTGCCGATCGTCGCCCACCTCACCGACTCCCGCGGGTGGCGCGTCGCGTCGATCGTCGTCACCGTGGCCGCCCTGGCCGTGGTGCCACTGGTCCTGCTGTTCATCCGCGACCGGCCCGCCGACGTCGGCACCACCGCCTACGGCGCTCCTCCCGGTGGCGAGGACTCGGTACTACCCACTCGTGGATTCGGTGCCGCCGCAAGCGGATTGCTCCAGGGCATGCGAGTACGCGCCTTCTGGCTGCTGGCGGCGAGTTTCGCGATCTGCGGGGCCACCACCAACGGTCTGATCGGTACACATTTCATCCCGGCCGCGCACGACCACGGCATGCCGACGACCGTCGCCGCCTCGCTGCTCGCCACGATCGGCATCTTCGACGTCGCGGGCACGGTGTTCTCCGGGTGGCTCACCGATCGTGTCGATCCTCGCGTCCTTCTCGTCGTCTACTACCTCGGACGGGGCGTGTCCCTACTCCTGCTGCCACTGCTGCTGTCTCCCCACGCCGAACCGAGCACCTGGGTGTTCATCATCTTCTACGGATTGGACTGGGTCGCAACGGTTCCGCCGACGATTGCGATCTGCCGCCACTACTTCGGCGCCGACACGCCGGTGGTGTTCGGCTGGGTCTTCGCCTTCCATCAGGTGGGGGCGGCCGTCGCCGCCTTCGGCGCCGGCTACATTCGCGACGCACAGGGCTCCTACGACAACGCTTTCCACGTGGCCGCCGCCCTGTGCGTGATCGCTGCCGGATGCTGTGCGGCGATCCGGCTCTCAGCCCGCCCGGACGCCGGGCTCGCAGACGAAGCCGACCCCCTTGCGGCCGATCCGGGTGAGCACCAGCGCCAGCGGACGGGAACCCTTGAGCTTGAGCCGCTTTCGAAGCGAGTCCGGGTCGACGTCGAGGCCGCGGACGAGGATCTCCAGTGAACCGCAGTCATACGAGGCGAGCGCTTTGCGGAGCACCTTCTCCCCTGTCGATGGCAGGCGCTCGATGATGCGGAAACCGCGCTCACCGTCGGGCACCGAATCGCCGGTGAGATAGGCGATGTGCGGATCGATCTGCCAGAGCCCGTGCCGATGCGCATAGTGGCGCACCAGACCCGCGCGCACCACCGCTCCGTCCGGATCGAGGAGGAACGTCCCGGGGTCACCCACGGCGACATCGTCGGACTCGGCGTCGGTGATCTCCCACACCCGCACCGTGCCGTCGGCGTCGGTACGCATCACCGTGGCCCGACGCCCGTCGTCGATCCCCGGGCCCGACCACAGACAGGCTTCGCGCACCGACGAATCCAGCGACGTCACCTGCACCTCACCGGCGAACCCGAACCGGTCGCGCAACACCTGATAGTCCAGTCCCGGAGCGCATTTCACCACCAGTGGCCGCCCGGCGTAGGTCATCAGCACATCGAGAAGCGGCGGCGTCAGGGCATCGAGACGGAAGACGCGGCCGGTACCCGAACGGCGAGCCGGGTCGGCGAGGAACACATCGGCTCTCGACGTCGGCGTGAGGGCGTCGGCGACGAGCAGCGTCGGGACCCGGCCCGTACCGATCGCCATGCTCTTCGGGTCCACAGTGTTCTGTTGGGCCACCGTGTTCTGTTGGGCCACCGTGTTCTGTTGGACCCCCGTGCTCTGTTGGACCCCCGTGCTCTGTTGGACCACCGTGTTGTGCCGCGCCATGGCCAGTCGTACGCGGTCGAGATCACTGCCGATCACCCCACCGATTCCCGGAACAGCGGCCAGCTCGATCAGCTCACCGCCGATTGAGCAGGTGACGTCGTGGACCACTGCCCCTGGCCAGCGGGTGGCGATCTCGGTGGCCCGGTGCCCGGCCACCGGGGATGCGGTCGCCTGTTGCAGGGCATCGTCGGTGAGCAGGAGATCGTCGGCGTGGCGCAGCTTTCCGGCCGCTCGCCGACGGCACCGCACGGTCTCGATCAGTGCTGCGTCGTGCGGGGCATAACGGCTGCGCGCCTCGGTGACGTCGGCGAGCATCGACCGATCGGTCAGCGGCAACGCCGACACCATCTCAAGGGCCTTCGCCCCGTGTCGCGACCGTAGGAAGGCCACATCGTCTACCCCGAACCGGTACCCCATCGCCTCAATACTCCCCCGGGCGATCACCCTTGCTCAAGGTTAGGTCACCCTTTGACTTATTAGGTAACCCTCAGTGATGATGTCGGCCATGGGAAGAATGAGAAGAACAGTCGTCCTCGCCCTCGCCGGCACGGCCACCGCCGCCGGCGGACTCGTGGTCGGTACCGGCGCGGCCGCTGCCGCGCTCCCCGACGGGGCGTACCGGCTGTGTGTACACACCCAATACGGCAGCTCGGTCGAGCAACGCTGTGGTGACTACACCGTCGAGGGCGACAAGCTGATCGGGACGGCGGGCACCCTCGACCTGGTGAGTACGCCCTGGGGCGCCTACGCCGACATCCCGCCGGTCAGCCGGATCACCTTCGTCAAGACCGGTACCGGCTACCAGGCGATCAACTCGGTTCTCGGCGTCCCGGTCGCGACCTCGACGTTCACCCCGGTCGCCGACTGATCGGCCGCACACGCCGCTCTCCGGGAGCAGCGGTCATGACCTTCGACGAGCCAGCCGTTAGTCTCACGTCGTGGCATCGACAGACGACCGTCCGGCCGAACTCTCGGGTCCGCCCACCACACGTGCTGCGTGGTGGGCGGATCTGCCTGTCGCGCAGCGAGAACGGTTGCACACCGAGCATCCGGAGTGGATCGGTAACAGCGACGGAATCCCGGCCGCGGACCGCGATCTCGCGAATCGCGCGCTGCTGCCCACGGTCCGCGACAATCTGGAGAAGCAGAGCCGCACATTGGCAGAACGTCTCGCCGACAACCGATTCGGCGGTACGTTCACCTCCGATGACTCGCGCAAGTGGTACGTCGACGCGAAGATCGCCGACATCGGGGCCATCGAACGGGAGCTCCGCCGCTCCGAGCCGGCCCATCCGCGGCTGCTCATCTCGTTCGACATGCACAGCGGTGAGCGCGGGCACGCCGCGGTGGCCATCGGCAATCCCGACTCCGCCGACCACATCGGCGTCACCACCCCCGGTTTGGGGACCACCGTGCACCCGTCCCTGACCGGCGATTTGCCCTACCAGGGCATGGGCGGTGAGGGGCGCCTGCTGCGCGAGGAGACCCTGCGCCAGCTGGCCATCGTCGGACGCCCCACCGAGACCGTCGCCGCGATCGCCTGGATCGGTTACGACACACCGAATTTCAAGGGACCGGGTCGCCGCGTCTCCACGGCCCGCGGCGCTATGCATGTCGCCACGTCGAGCAAGGCGCGCGACACCGCACCCATCCTGTCGCGGTTCTTCGCCGGCCTCGTCGCGGCGTCGGATCGCCGACCCCACCTGGTTGCCCTGGGCCACTCGTACGGGTCACTGGTCACCGCCGAGGCCCTCCGGCTGACTCATGGCCTCATCGACGACGTCATCTTCTACGGCTCCCCCGGCCTCGGCGGTGACCGCGGATTCGACCTCGACTACACGCCGGAGAGCTTCAACCTCGTGTCCGGTGCCGCTTATGTCCTGAAGAACGACGACGACCAGATCGCCGACCTCGGACTGTTCGGCAGCGACCCCGTCGAGAGCCCGTCGCTGATCCGCCTCGCCACCCGCGCCGGCCTCGACCGCACCGGCGTCCGGCGCGTCGGATCGGCCGGCCACGCCACCTACACGCGCGACGTCGAGGGGAAATCGACGATGGCCCAATACAATATGGCCGCCGTGCTCGGGCAGATGCCCGAGCACCTGATCACTGGGCGGTGAGGGCCGAAAACCGTTCTTCCCCAAGACTTTCGTTCTTCCGCTGGAGATTTCTTACGGAAGAGTGAAAGTCTTGGGGAAGAACAGTCACACCTGGGCTAACTGCAATACCGTTCAGTTAAGGTTACATGGGTGTAGTTTGTAGGGTATGCCTCGTGCTGGGTGGGTGAAGC
>NZ_MVPX01000306.1:0-18334 GCF_002043085.1 Gordonia sp. i37
CCTCCTGGCCGCAACCGACACAGTCACCGATCTACACAACCGACCCGCTTAACTGAACGGTATTGGGGCTAACTGGGCTTGTACCCACTCACCACGACGTTGTAGAAGAACTTCGGCGGCACGACCTTGCGCAGGACGTTCTCGTCGAGCCACGTCAGGCGCTTCCACGAGCCGAACGCGAAACCGGCCCAGGCCCAACCGAGTTTGCCCGGCGGCACCGCGGCCTCGAACGTACGGACCGGCCAGCCGAGCATCGCCGCGGCGAACTCCTCGGTCGCGGTCTGCACCGACGACGCTCCCGCCGACCGGGCGATGCCCGCCAGCTCGTCGGGATCGAAGGTGTGGATGTCGACGACGGCCTCGAGCGCGGCGGCGCGCGAGGACTCATCGAGCTCCTCCTGCGGGCGGCGCCACGACTGCAGCGGACCGAGCTTGGTGAGATTCGTGGTCAGATACCAGGTGGCCCGGCTCATCCACCGGGCGTAGAAGTCACCGATCGTCGACGGCTCACCGGCGAAGACGAACCGCCCACCCGGCTTGAGCACCCGCAACACCTCACGCAACGCCTGCTCGACGTCCGGAATGTGGTGCAGCACAGCGTGTCCGACGACGAGGTCGAAGGTGTTGTCGTCGTAGGGGATCTTCTCGGCATCGGCGACCCGGCCGTCGACCTCGAGTCCGAGGTTCTCGGCGTTGCGCAGCGCCACCTTCACCATGCCCGGCGACAGGTCGGTGACCGACCCCTTCTCGGCCACCCCGGACTGCATGAGGTTCAGCAGGAAAAAGCCGGTGCCGCAACCGAGTTCCATCGCCCGCCCATAGGGCAGCCCGCTCGCTGCGCTCCCGGCGGCAGCATCACTCGCCGCCGGCACCGCGTCGAACCGGCCGCGCGCATAGTCGATGCAGCGTTCGTCGAAGCTGATCGACCACTTCTCGTCGTAGGTCTCGGCCTCCCAGTCGTGATAGAGCACCTGCGCGAGCTTGGTGTCGGTCAGCGCCGCCGCGACCTCCTCGGCGCTGGCGTGCGGGTTGGGCGCCGGATCGACCGGCGACCCGGCGCCAGTCTCGTTGTCCGTCTCCGGCTCGTTCTCGGTGGTCGTCATGTGTCCCTCTCCCTCTGCGCGGCTCACTTACCCGTGAACCGGGCCTTCCCCGGGCCGTTCTCCACGAACGACTCCATTCCGATCTTGCGGTCCTCGGTGGCGAAGAGCGCCGCGAACAGTTGTTCCTCGATCTTCAGCCCGGTCGCCAGGTCCACTCCCAGCCCCTGGTCGACGGCCTTCTTCCCGGCGGCCAGCGCCACCGATGCCGCGTTGGCGAACTGGCCGGCCCACGCCAGGGCCGCGTTGTAGACCTCATCGGGTGCCACGACCTCGTCGACGAGCCCGATCCGCAGCGCCTCGTCGGCGCCGACGAACCGGCCGGTGAAGATCATGTCCTTGGCCTTCGCCGGTCCGACGAGACGGGCCAAACGCTGCGTACCGCCACCACCGGGGATGACACCCAGCAGGACCTCGGGGACGCCGAGCTTCGCGTTGTCGCCGGCGATACGTCGGTCCGCGCCGAGCGCGACCTCCAAACCGCCGCCGAGCGCATAACCGGCGATCGCGGCGACCGTGGGCTTGGGGATCTCCGAGATCGACCCCAACGCGCTCTGCAGGCGACCGGCGACCTTGGCCATCTCCGGATAGGTCATGTCGTTCATCTCTTTGATGTCGGCGCCCGCAGCGAGCACCTTGGGACCGCCGTAGACGACGACGGCCTTGATGTCGTCACGGTCGGTGGCCTGTGCGGCGGCGGCGGCCAGCTCGGACTGGACCTGTCGGTTCAGCGCATTCATCGGTGGCCGGTTGAGCAGGATGGTGCCCACACCGGGATGGTCGTCGGAGGTCTCCAGGGTCACGAACTCAGCCATGGTCGAAGGCTACCGTCTGACGATCAGGCCGTTCGAGCCGTCCCTGCGCCGCGGCGGCGTCGGTGAGATCGGCCATCGTCACCGCACCACGCGCCGCACCGCCGGCGACGAGTTCGGCGGCGAACGCGGTGAGTACACCGGTCGCCCACGACTGCCGGCGCCCACGAGCGGCCCGGCTGCGCCCGGTACGACGATTCTGCGCAACCACCAGCCATTCGTCCGAGCCCACGTGCGGAACGCGGTCGAGGAGAATCCCGAGGGCGGGGACCCGACCGGCGAGTGCGAGCGCGCCGGTCGCACTCCGGCTGCTCAGTGCGAGGTGACTACGCACTCGGACTCCCCGGTCCGCGAGCAGGACATGGTCGGGGAAATCGGCCCGCAGGTAGCGCCGGCGCCGACCGCTGGGCTCCGTGATCCGACGGGACTGCCGAAGATTGACGATCCGGCATCCCTCGGGCGGGTGATGAACCGGGGTACCGAGCAGCCCGGCGGTCCACTCGACAGCCGCCGCACCGTGGTGTTCCCCGGTACCCAACACGACTCCGAGGTCGACGTCATCGCCCGGCTCCGTGTCGAGCTCGGCGATCAGCAGGGTGCTCAGTCCGGGCACGAGACCCGCACCGGTCACGACCGTACCCACCGACGCCTCCGACATGGTGGTCCCGCCGACGTCCTCGCACAACGCCCGGCGCAGCGCGGCCAGATACGCCGAGGTCGCCGAGATCTCGACGACGGCCGGAGCACCGTAACGCGCCAGCGCCGGCGTCTCCACCCCGGACGCATTGATCACCACGTCGTGCACCGCCGACAGGTGCGCCAACGTCCGGAGCCCCTCCGGCGCAGTCAAATCGAGTCGAGTCAGATCGAGCCCGATCAGATCCTTTCCGGCGTCGCGCCCGGCCCGCGTCACCACATGCCCGCGCGAACGCAGCTCCTCGACCACCACTCGACCGACCGCACCGCGGGCACCCATCACCAACGCTCGCATCGCACTCTCCTCAGACCGGCCCTCATCGGACCGACGCTCATCACCCGACCGAACAATGTCCAAACATCCGTTTGGAGATTGCAGCGTAACCCGACAACGCTCAGTTTCCAACCAATCGTTTGGACTGTCGGTATGGTTCGTTCGTGGCCTGGGACACCGAGACGACGCGACGCCGACTACTCGACGCCGGCACCCGGCAGTTCGCCGCATACGGCTTCGCCGGGGCACGCCTCGACGCAATCGGTCGCGACGCCGGGGTGAACAAGGAGCGGGTCTACCGCTACTTCGGCGACAAGCGCGGCCTGTTCACCGCGGTGCTGACCCGGGAATTGGCGAGCCTTCTCGAGGGGGTCGATCCCGCTGGCGCCGGCCCCGAGGCGATCGGCCGTTTCGCGGGAGCACTGTTCGACCGGTGCGCCGAGCGCCCGCACCTGCCCCGGCTCTTGGCCTACGAGAGCCTCGAACTCGGCTCCGCGGTCGGCATCGACGCTCGAAACCCGATGTGCGCGAAGAACATCGCCGGATTCCGAGCGGTAGTGCCCGGCCTGGACCGCACCGGGGCCGAACAACTGCTCTTCAGCGTCATCTCGCTGGTCGTCGGCTGGTGGACGCTGAGCGCCCTGGTGCAGACACTGCCGGTGCGGCCCGACGACGCCGCGAGCAGACGCGCCGCTGTCGTCGCCCACGCCACCGCGATGGCAGACTGCACATCAGGGCGCGACGTCGGCTGACGCATGGCCCGAGAGGAGCGGCGATGGCCCCGTCGGCAGCGAGCGATGCAGGGGAACCGGTGATGCTCACCGTCGGCGAACGGACCATCCGACTGTCGAGCCCCGACCGCATCTATTTCTCCGAGCGCGGCGAGACCAAACTCGATCTCGCGCACTACTACCTCTCCGTCGGCGACGGCATCGTGCGCGCGCTGCTGGAGCGCCCGTGCATGCTGCACCGCTTTCCCAAAGGCGTGGATGGAAAGAAGGTGCACCAGAAGCGGATTCCGGCCGGAGCTCCCGACTGGGTGGAGACGACCGAGCTGTGGTTCCCCCGGTTCGGACGCACCGCCGACGAATTGTGCGTCACCGAACTGGGCAGCGTGATCTGGGCGGTGCAGATGTCGACGGTCGAGTTCCACCCGTGGAACTCCCGTCGTGCCGACCCCGAATCGCCCGACGAGTGGCGAATCGACCTCGACCCGATGCCCGACTGCGACTTCGCACGAATCCGCCGGGTCGCCGGCGTCGTCCACGAGGTCCTCGACGAACTCGGCATCCGCGGGTTCCCGAAGACCTCCGGCGGGCGCGGGCTGCACATCTACGTCCGGATCGTCCCGGAATGGGGGTTCCCCCAGGTTCGCCGTGCGGCACTGGCATTCGCGAAAGAGGTCGAGCGTCGCTGTCCCGCGGACGTGACGACCACCTGGTGGCGCAAGGACCGTGACCCGTCGGCGGTGTTCGTCGATTACAACCAGAATGCCCGCGACCACACGATGGCCGCGGCGTACTCGGTGCGCGGCAACCCGCGGGCGACCGTGTCGGCGCCGGTGACCTGGGCCGAGATCGCCGACGTCGAGCCCGACGATTTCACCATCGCCACGATGCCTGCACGATTCGCCGAACTCGGTGACCTGCACGCCGAGATCGACGACGTCGCCCATCGCCTCGATCACCTCCTCGAGTGGGCCGATCGCGACGACGCCGCGGGCGGCACGACCGACGACACCGACATCGTCGACCTCGACGGGTAGAACTCCGCAAAGGGTGACACCACAGAGAGGACACCACAGACCGCTCAGAGTCCCACGCGCACACCGATTCCGGCGATGAGCGCCTCCAGCGCCCAGTCGAAGGTGTCAACCGGCAGTGTCGCCATCTCCTCGCTGAGCGCATATTGCAGGGGCTGCTCGTCGGGGTCGAGGCGGGCGCGTCGGGCCTCGGCGGTGATGCGATTCTCCCCCGGCACCGGATGCCGGTGCTGCTCTTCGATCACATACCCGGTGACCAACGCGTTGAGCGCGACCAGTGCTCGCTGCGCATCCAGCGGTGTCATGCCTGCGGCGGCCAGCACCCGGACCGGTTCTTCGAGTCGGCGCAGGGCATCGTCGTCGAGCAGCGTGGTTCCCGAGACCAACTTGGCCCCGTCACGGTAGGACAGCAGCGTCGTACGGATGCGATGTCCACTGGTCCGCAACAATTCTCGCCAGTCGGCGGCGGCCTCGTCGGGGATCGGCTCGTCGAGCAGTCGCCGCAGGATGCGCGTGGCCATCTCGTCGGTCAGCTCGGTCATGTCGCGGACGTGGTAGTAGAGCGCACCGGCGCGCACGCCCAATCGGCCGGCCAGCGCCCGTGCCGTGATCCCGTCGAGGCCGGTCTCCGCGAGCTGCTCGAAGGCGGCGTCGACGATCGCATCCCGGCTCAGCGGCGTCCGTGCCACAGATCCCCCTTGACTCTTGATCAATGTTCAATCATCCTAACAGAGGCAAGTTTTGAACAATGTTCAAAGGAGTAATTCATGAAAGCAGCTCTCGTCACCGACCTCACCCGCCCACCGGTGTATGCCGACCTCGACACTCCCGTCGCCACCGACGGATACGTCGAGGTGCAGATGCTCGCCGCCGGGGTGCATCAGATCGTGCGCTCCATCGCAGGCGGAGCGCACTACTCCTCGGGAGACGAACTCCCCTTCGTCGTCGGCGTCGACGGGGTGGCCGTACTCGGCGGGCATCGCGTCTACACCGGCGGATGTCCCGACCCATACGGCACCATCGCCGAACGCACAGTGGTGCCCGCGGGATTCGCGGTGCCGATCCCCGATGCGCTATCGAGCGAGACCGCCGCCGCCGTGGTCAACCCCGCAATGTCGTCATGGATGCCGCTGGTGAAATCCGGTGTCCCTCAAGGAGGCACCGTCGCAGTTCTCGGAGCGACCGGCACCGCCGGTACTCTCGCCGTCCGGATCGCCCTGCACCTGGGCGCCGGTCGCGTCGTCGCGGTCGGTCGCAACGCCGCGGTGCTGGCCCGTCTCGCCGAAGACTCGCGGGTGCAGACGGTGTCGCTACTCGACGACGATCCCCGAGGGCGACTGGCGGCGGCGTTTGCCGAGGGGATCGACGTGATCCTCGATTACCTCTGGGGTCCGGTCGCCGAGATGACGCTGGAAGCCCTACGGGCGCACAGCCTCACCGGACGCCACTCCAGCGTGGACTACGTCCAGATCGGCGCACTGGCCGGCCGGTCGATCACCCTCGACGCCGCCATCCTGCGCGCGCGTCCGATCTCGATCTGGGGCTCGGGTGGTGGATCGATCGACCCGCGTCTGTTATTCGCCGAACTCCCCGCCCTGCTCGATCTCGCCGCCGCCGGTGGGCTCCCGATCGATGTCCGCACCGCGGCGCTCGCCGACGTCGAGCAGGCGTGGAACTCCCCCGAGCCCGGCCGGCTGGTCGTGACGATCGGGACTAGAGGGTGATGTCGGGTGGCAGCTGATCGCCGAGACCGGCGAAATAGTCGTCGGAACGGGTGAAAGCCAAGCCCGACAAGCCCTTTCCAGCGCTCACCACCGGTTCTATCGGCTCGATGGCGCGCTCGGCGTCGAGGAGATCGGCCACGGTCGCGTATCGGGCCACCTCCGTCAACTGCGCCCACGTCGGGGGCAGCAGGAAATGCTTGCCCGCCGACCACGCGTCGATCGCGTCCTGCGCACTCGCCCACCGGGTGACGTCGGCCTCGGTGGTCGAACCGTCCGGTTCCTGGCCGGGCGGGACGGCCGCCAGAAAGAAACGGGTGTCGTAGCGGCGCTTCTCGTTGACCGGGGTGATCCAGTGCGCCAGCGGCCGCAGCAGGTCGGCGCGCAACGTGAGGCCGTGGGCGCGGAGGAAACCGGCGAACGACAGGGATTTGTCGACGAGGGCGGCGCGGTCGTCACGCAACGTCGCGGGGTCGGGGAACTCCTCGCCCGACGAGGCGAGCAGCACGCCGCATTCCTCGAAGGTCTCGCGTACCGCGGCGCAGACCAGAGCCTGCGCGAGTTCGGTTGTGGTGGAGAACTGTTCGGCCCACCACTGCGGCGCGGGTCCGGTCCAGGCGAGGTCGGCGTCGCTGTCGCGGGGGTCGACCCCGCCGCCCGGGAACACCGTCATACCACCGGCGAACGCCATCTGCTTGACGCGGCGCTGCAGGAACACCTCGATCCCGCCACCGCTGTTGTCGCCACCGTCGCTGTTCTTGCCGCCATCGCGCACGAGCACCACGGTCGCCGCGTCACGTAACGGCGCGGCCTGCGGTGCCGACGTCCCTGCCATCGAAGACCTCCAACCCGTCCCGGCCGAGGTGTGTGCCGGGACACCCGTCGACACTATCGCCGGGCCGTGGCACAACCGCATCCAGGGGCGGCCGATCCCGATCGACCGCGGCGCCTCGTCAGCCGGCGGAACGTCGGTGTCCGCCGGCGCGGCGGGACCGGCGGGCGAAGAACCGGCCGTCGACCTTCGACAAGGCGATCTGCTGGCGGAACGCGGTCGACAGGTTCTTGCTCGTCAACACCTTGTTCAGCAGTCCCTGCTCCACCACGGCCCCCTCCGACAGGAGCATGGCGTGGGTGAATCCGGCGGGGATCTCCTCGACGTGGTGGGTGATGAGCACGATCGCCGGCGAGTCGGGGTCGGCGGCCAGCGCGGAGAGCCGTTCGACGAGCTCTTCACGCCCGCCGAGGTCGAGTCCGGCAGCCGGTTCGTCGAGCAACAGCAGTTCGGGGTCGGTCATCAACGCCCGGGCGATGAGGACCCTCTTGCGTTCACCCTCCGACAGGGTGCCGAAGGCCCGATCGGCGAGGTGTTCGGCACCCATCGACTCCAGCGATTCGAGCGCCTGTGCCCGATCGACGTCGTCGTAGGTCTCCCGCCACCGGCCGATGACCGAATAGCCGGCGGAGATGACGACGTCGCTGACCACCTCGTCGTCGGGGATGCGGTCGGCCAGCGCCGCACTGGCCACGCCGATCCGCGTGGACAGTTCGCGGACCTCGACCTTGCCGAGTTGCTCGGCCAGCACGAAGGCGATACCGGAACTCGGGTGCAGTTCGGCGGCGGCCATGCGCAGCAGGGTGGTCTTGCCGGCGCCGTTGGGACCGAGGACGACCCAGCGCTCGTCGAGTTCGACCTGCCAGGTGACCGGACCGACCAGGGACGTTCCGCCGCGAACGACCGCGACGTCACGGAAATCGATCAACAGGTCGGGGTCGGAGGTGGGCTCGTCGGGCACGGGATCGCTGGCGGTCACGGACTCCATCGTGCCCTACTCACCGCGCCCGTGGGCACCATCATCGCGATGCGTGTCCGCCTGGCGCCGGGGTCCGCCGAGGACCTGCCGTGCCGGGCGCGGCGTCACCGGCCGATGTGTGCGCGAGACGACCAAAGTCGGGATCGGGCAAGGGAATAGCCGTCCGCCCGACGACCTTGATCAAGGTATGAGTGTGCCTCTTTCGATCCTCGACCTCGCCCAGGTGGGCACCGGAGAAACCGTGGGCCAATCGTTGGCCGCCTCGACCGACATGGCCATCCGCGCCGAGAAGTGGGGTTACGAACGGATCTGGTACGCCGAACACCACAACATGTCGTCGATCGCATCGTCGGCGCCTGCGGTGCTGATCTCCCATATCGCGGCCCGCACCTCCACGATCCGGCTCGGCTCCGGCGGGGTGATGCTGCCCAATCACGCGCCGTTGACGATCGCCGAGCAGTTCGGCACCCTCGGCGAGCTCTACCCCGGTCGCATCGATCTCGGGCTGGGCCGCGCCCCCGGTGGTGACCAGAACACGTTCGCGGCCCTGCGCCGCGACATGGCCGCCGCCGATCGCTTCCCGAACGACGTTCTCGAACTGCAGGGCTATCTCACCGGGCACTCGCGCGTGCCCGGGGTGAGTGCGACGCCGGGCAACGGTACCGACGTGCCGCTCTACATCCTCGGTTCGTCGCTCTTCGGTGCGCAGCTCGCCGCGGCGCTCGGCCTGCCCTATGGTTTCGCCTCGCATTTCGCGCCCGGCGCCCTCACCCAGGCGGTGCAGATCTATCGGGAGCAGTTCCGGCCGTCGGAGCAGCTCGCCGAGCCGTATGTGATCGCCGGGGCCTGCGTCATCGCCGACGAGGATCCGCAGCGCGCCCGCGACCAGCTCCACCAGGCCAAGCGGCATCGGGTGACCGCGCTCTTCGGCCGGGGCGGACGAAAGTTCACCGACGAGGAAGCCGATGCAATCCTGTCGATGCCGCAGGGACGTCAGATCGACGAGATGCTCACGTATTCCGGCGTCGGAACCCCGGACGAGGTGCGGGAGTATCTCGACTGGTTCGCCGGACATGCCGACGCCGACGAGGTGATCGTCGCGTCGATCGCCCCCGACCGGCAGGTGTGGCTGCAGACGCTGGAGCACCTGGCGCCGGCGCGGGTCCCGGCGAGCTGAGCGCCGTCAGGCCAGCCGGAAGTCGGCGAAGTCGAATCCGGGTACGACGACGCAACTGACCAGCGCCGCTTCGTTTCCCACGGCACGCGCCCGCTGCCAGTGCCCCGGCGGCACGAGTACCTGCGGTCGGTGGCCGGCACCGATGTCGGGTCCGACCACGATCGTCTCGGTGTGCTCGATGCCGGTGGGCCCGACGCCGAGGGGCACAGCACCGTCACCGCCGAGATCGAGTTCCACCGGCGCACCGCGGTGAAACAGCCACATCTCCGCGCCGCGCACGGTGTGCCAGGCCGATTCTTCACCGGGTAACAGCACGAAATAGATCGCGGTGCCCGCGGCGCGGTCACCGTCGTATCCGGGCAGCGACGCGGCGGGCAGCGTCAGCTCACTACGCCACGTCTCGGCGTACCAGCCGCCCTCCGGGTGAGGCGCCAGATTCAGCGGTAGCGCCCACTCCGGTAATGCCGCTTGATCTTTCGTCATTCGATTACCTCCGCGATCACGGTCACTGACCCCGGTGCGATCTCGGTGAAGCCCGCATCCCGAACGGCCACCGCCTCACCGGCACGTTCTGCGGCGAGCAGCCGTGTCCAGGTGGAGTCGTCGGCGGCGCACACCATCAGCGGACACCCGGCCTCGCGCCAGTCGCGGGCGGTGGCCTCATCGAGGAGCTTCACCGCGAGCATGGCGCCGTGACCCACCTGGGCCGCCGACTTGCCGACCGTCATCTCCAGTCGTGGGTCCAGCCACAGACACACCCCGCGGCCGCCGGGCGCCGGTGGCAGTTCACCGCCGACCTCGGTGCCACCGATCTGCAACCGGGAGATCCGCTTGTCGACGTCGCCGACCCGGCCGGGCACCAGGGCGCGGGCCTGCGCGCCGCCTTCGGTGGCGGTGAGGCCCCAGACCTCTTGCGCGGCAACCCACTGCGCACCGCGGGCGCGTCGCGCGATCTTGCGGATACGCGCGTCACACCAGGCGTCCATCGGCGCCGACCACGGACCGTCGCCACCGGATCGGTCGTCGAGGCACAGCAGCGCCACCGCACGGGCGGCGGCCACCAGCAGCTCGGTGCGGTCGGGGGGATCGGCCTTCTCGATGCGCAGCACCATCTGCATGGCGAGCACGTCGGCGGGATCCGGCGGGTCGTCGTGACCGCCGACATAAGCCGTCAGCCGACGGTGATCGTCCTCGAACGGGTCGGGTACGACAGAGCCCGGGTCGGTCGATGTGTCGGTCATTCCAGCGGAACCCGGCGCAGCACCCCGTCGGCGGCGTCGGCGGCCTCGATCTCGTCGCGGGTGACGCCGAGAATGAACAGCACCGCGTCGAGGAACGGGTGGCTGAGCGCGGCGTCGGCGACCTCACGGAGTGCGGGCTTGGCGTTGAACGCGATACCGAGACCGGCCACCGACAGCATGTCGATGTCGTTGGCGCCGTCGCCCACGGCGATGGTCTGTTCCATCGGCACCCCGACCTGATCGGCGAACGACCGCAGCGCCCTGGCCTTGCCCGGCCGGTCGACGATCTCCCCGACGACCCGGCCGGTGAGGGTTCCGTCGACGACCTCGAGGGTGTTGGCCCGGACGAAATCGAGTTCCAGCTCATGGGCGAGACCGTCGATGACCTGCCGGAACCCGCCGGACACCACACCGCAGTGATAACCCAGGCGGTGCAGCGTGCGAATCGTGGTGCGCGCTCCCGGCGTCAGCTCCAGCGACGAGGCGACGTCGTCGAGAACGCTCGCGTCGAGACCGGCGAGCGCGGCGACCCGTTGATGCAGGGACTGCGCGAAATCCAGTTCACCGCGCATCGCCGCCTCGGTCACCGCCGCGACCTCGGCCTCCCGACCGGCATGGGCGGCGAGCATCTCGATGACTTCGCCCTGGATGAGCGTCGAGTCCACATCGAAGACGATGAGTCGCTTGGCGCGTCGCGCGAGCCCCCCGCGTTCGACCGCGATGTCGATGCCGTAGCGGGTGGCCACCCGCGCAAGGCCCTTGCGCAGTGCGGCGTCGGCCGCGACGTCGTTGCGTCCACCGACGCTGACCATCAATTCCAGTCCGGTGAGCGGATAGTCGGCCACCCCGCGGATCGAGTCGATGTTGCCGCCCTGCCCGGCGAGTTCGGCTGCCACCGCGGAGAACGCGCGCGCGGTCACCGGGCTGCCGAGCAGCACCACGGCGTGTGTCGAGGGCTGATGGCCACCGGACTGTCCACCAACCTCGACGTGGACATCCATCCCGACCGAGCTCATCGCCTGCTCGACGACGTCCTGCACCTGCTCGGGGTCGGTGTCGCACGCGACGAGCACTCCGAGTGTCAGGCGATCATGGATGACGACCTGCTCGACGTCGAACAGGGAAACCTGTTGTCCGGCAAGCGCACCCATGAGCACCGAGGTGACACCGGGTTTATCGGGTCCGGTGACGGTGATGAGGAGGGTCGCCTTCACGACCGCACCCGGAGCGGTGTGAACCGATCCGGGTGCGGAAGTGGTGTGTGAATCCGGGGAGTCGCCCACCGCGCTGCGCCGCGTCAGTCGGCGGAGGACTCGTGGTCGCCGACGGTGAGCGGGTCACGCCGGGCATGTTCGGCGCTTTCGCTGTCATGCCCGTGACCCGGGCCGACGTGCGCCTCGGCACGCATCCGGTCGATCATGTGCGGATAGTGCAGCTCGAACGCCGGACGCTCCGAACGGATGCGGGGCAGCTCGGTGAAGTTGTGTCGCGGCGGCGGGCAGCTCGTCGCCCATTCGAGGGAGTTACCGAAGCCCCACGGATCGTCGACGGTCACGACCTCGCCGTAGCGGTAGCTCTTGAAGACGTTCCACAGGAACGGCAGCGTCGACAGTCCGAGGATGAACGCGCCGGCCGTGGAGATCTCGTTGAGGGTGGTGAAGCCGTCCGAGGGCAGGTAGTCGGCGTAGCGACGCGGCATGCCCTCGTTACCCAGCCAGTGCTGCACCAGGAAGGTGGTGTGGAAGCCGATGAAGGTCAGCCAGAAGTGCCACTTGCCCAGGCGCTCGTCGAGCATGCGTCCGGTCATCTTGGGGAACCAGAAGTAGATGCCGGCGTAGGTCGCGAACACGATGGTGCCGAAGAGCACGTAGTGGAAGTGCGCGACGACGAAGTAACTGTCGGAGAGGTGGAAGTCCAGCGGCGGGCTGGCGAGCAGCACACCGGTCAGACCACCGAAGAGGAAGGTCACGATGAAGCCGACGGAGAAGAGCATCGGCGTCTCGAACGTCATGTGGCCCTTCCACATGGTGCCTATCCAGTTGAAGAACTTCACACCGGTCGGTACCGCGATCAGGAAGGTCATGAAGGAGAAGAACGGCAGCAGGACCGCGCCGGTGACGTACATGTGGTGAGCCCACACCGCCACCGACAGCGCGGCGATGGCCAGCGTCGCGTACACCAGACCCGAGTAGCCGAACAGCGGCTTGCGGGAGAAGACCGGGAAGATCTCCGACACGATGCCGAAGAACGGCAGCGCGATGACGTACACCTCGGGGTGACCGAAGAACCAGAACAGGTGCTGCCAGAGGATCACACCACCGTTGGCCGGGTCGTAGAGATGGGCGCCGAACTGACGGTCGACCTCGAGGCCGAGCAGGGCCGCGGTCAGCAGCGGGAAGATCAGCAGGATCAGGATGGTGGTGACCAGGATGTTCCAGGTGAAGATCGGCATCCGGAACATCGTCATACCGGGGGCGCGCAGACACACGACGGTGGTCACCATGTTGACGCCACCGAGGATGGTGCCCAGACCGGAGACGCCGAGGCCCATGATCCACAGGTCGGCGCCGACGCCGGGCGAGTGGATCGCGTCGGTGAGCGGTGTGTAGGCGGTCCAGCCGAAGTCGGCCGCACCGCCCGGGGTGATGAAGCCACCGATGGCGACGGTCGAACCGAACACGAACAGCCAGAAGCCGAAGGCGTTGAGCCGCGGGAAGGCGACGTCGGGGGCACCGATCTGCAGCGGCAGCACGAAGTTGGCGAACCCGATGACGATCGGAGTCGCATACATCAGCAGCATCACCGTGCCGTGCATGGTGAACAGCTGGTTGAACTGCTCGGTCGACAGGAACTGCATACCCGGATGCGCCAACTCCGCACGCATCAGCAGGGCCATCAGACCGCCGATGAGGAAGAACGCGAAACAGGCGACGATGTACATCATGCCGATCAACTTGTGATCGGTCGTGGTGATCAGCTTGTAGATGAACGAACCCTTGGGCTGATGGCGCTCCGGGTACGGACGTACTGGTGCCACTTGCGTGGTGGGCTGGTCTACCGCGGTCACAGATCCTCCTCTTGCCCGACCGGTCGGGATGCGATTTCCGCCGGTCGGCACATGAACAAACCGAGCGCTGGTTACCGATCCTAAACCCTTGCACCCACCCCGGCCGAGTGGGTCCTACGATCCGTCGTACTTGATTTTTCGGGAGCATCATCGGCGCAGGTCAGCTGCGACGCCGGAGCCGACGCGCCGGGCTCGTGGGACCGCCCCGCGACGCCCCGCGGCCCCCCCGGCGGCAAGGTCGGGTGGGTGCCGATCGGGCCCTGCTAGGTTGGGCGGGTGCAGGGTGGCGGTGAGGACCGGGTCGTACGCGGATCCGGAGACGGTGTTCGGAGTCGGTCGAGCAGGCGTGGCGTGGTCGCCTCGGCGCTGCTGGTGTGCGTCGCAACCGTGGTGCTCGGTGCCTGCTCCGACGATCAGCCGCTGCTGACCACCCCCGACGGCAAGACCATCTCCACCTCGACCACGCGTATCGCCGAGGTCAACGTCGTCTCCGCGGACCGCGACTACTCGCGCACCTGCCTGGCGCCGACCACCGCGTCCGACCCGCGCACCGACCCCGCGCGCATCGTCGTGACCGACCCGGCGCTGCTCGATGATCTCTGCGCCCTCGGCATCGGCACCAAGGTGACCGCCGTGACCGCTGCCCCCGGCACGATCCCCGCCTACCTCGGACCACAACTGACGTCCGTTCCGGCGATCGGGACCACCCCCGATCCATCGGCGGTGCGCACCGCCGCCCCCGACATCGTGCTCACCACCCCGGCGACGGCCGGATCGGCGCAGGCCTTCGCCGGTACCAAGACCGCGGCCATCCCCGACGGCACCTGGCAGGAACGCTTCCAGGCGGTGGCCGACGCCCTCGGCCGCTCCGCCGACGGCACCCGCCTGCTGCAGGAGTTCACCGACGAGGCCTCCAAGACCGGCAAGCGGATGGACGCCGCCCACAACCAGGTGTCGCTCGTCCGGTTCACCAAGGACTCCGAGATCATCGCCGGCACGGGCACTTTCGCCGGCCAGATCCTGACGATGATCGGCGTGCAGCGCCCCGCCCCGCAGCGCGGCACCGACAGCTTCACCGTCACCGACAAGAACTTCACCGACGCCGACGCCGACCTCATCTACGTGTCGTTCGACGGCGACGGCGGCCTCGATCACGGCAAACATGTCCTGCTCAGTGATCGCTGGCTCGACATGGGCGCGCCCACGTGGAAGCGCGTCCTCTCGGTCAACGACGAGATCTGGTACAGCGGAACAGGTCTGGCTGCGGCGTGGCTCGTACTCAACGACGTGAAGGATTCCTTGAATGGCAATTCCTGACGGGACCGGTTCGGCGAGCACAACCCCGGACCCGGCGGCCCTCGCCCGCACACTGCTCGATTTGCACGTGCCCGGCAGCCCGGTCGTGCTGCCCACCGTCTGGGATGCGTGGTCGGCGACCCTGGCCGCCGACGCCGGGTTCGCGGCGCTGACCGTCGGCTCCCATCCGGTTGCCGACTCGATCGGTCGCGCCGACCACGAGGGCATGACCTTCGACGAACTGCTGACCCGCGTACGCCAGATCACCGCAGCGGTGGACCTTCCGGTGTCTGTGGACGTGGAGTCGGGGTACGGCCGGTCTCCGGCCGCACTGATCGACGGACTACTCGACGCCGGAGCGGTGGGTCTGAACATCGAGGACACCGTGCACGCCGACGGTGGACGTTTGCACGCCGCCGGAGAGCACGCCGAACTCGTGGGCGCGCTGCGCGCCGCCGCCGACTCCGCGGGTGTCCCGGTCGTCATCAACGCACGCACCGACCTGTTCCTACGTGCCGACGGCGCCGAGACCGACCGCGTGGCCCGCGCGATCGAACGTCTCACGCTCTGTGCGCAGGCCGGGGCGAGCAGCCTCTACCCCGTCGGCCGACACACCGACGCGGTGCAGCGCGAGCTCACCTCGTCGTTGCCGTTGCCGGTCAACGCGATCGCCGTGCCCGCCGAGGATTCGCTCACGCACCTGGCCGAGCTCGGCGTCGGACGGATCAGCTTCGGTCCGTTCTGGCAGGCCGATCTGGCCGCACGATCGAAGGACCTGCTGGCCCGCTGGCAGTGAGCGGCCGGAGGGGATCGGCGCGAACACATGCGCCGACGCCGATGTGTTCGGCCCGTCGTGATCGCAACCCTCGCGCACCGGGCGTGATCGCGCGCACCGTGGACACATGACTGTCACCGACGAGTACCTCGCCAACAACGCCGAGTACGCCAAGACCTTCTCCGGTCCCCTGCCCCTGCCGCCGAGCCGCCACGTCGCGATCGTCGCCTGCATGGACGCCCGCCTCGACGTCTACCGGGCGCTGGGCATCAACGAGGGTGAGGCGCATGTCATCCGCAACGCCGGTGGCGTCGTCACCGACGACGAGATCCGGTCGTTGGCCATCAGCCAGCGACTGCTGGGCACCACCGAGATCATCCTGATCCACCACACCGACTGCGGCATGCTCACGTTCACCGACGACGACTTCAAGCGCGACATCCAGAACGAGATCGGTCAGAAGCCGGCGTGGGCGGCCGAGTCCTTCCCCGACGTCGAGGAGGATGTGCGGCAATCGTTGACGCGCATCCGCAACAGCCCGTTCGTCACCAAGACCAGTTCACTGCGCGGATTCGTCTTCGACGTGGCCACCGGCACACTCAACGAGGTCACCGACTGACGTCCCCTCTCGTCGCCGAGTACTCAGGGCCAGCCCGGCGCCGACGGAATCGACCCGTCGGCGACCGCGGCGGCCAATTGTGCGTGATCGCGCTCGGTCTGGTCGGCGTAGGCGTGCGCGAAACGCACCACCGATTCCTCGACCTTGTCGGAGGTGCCGAGGTAGTCGGCGATGGCGCGGGCGTCTCCGCTACGGGCATGGGCCCGCGCGAGTACGTGGCCGCACGCGGCGGCGAACTGCGACAGCGCGCGCGACACGGTCGGACCGTCCGGGATGACCTTGCCGTCGCGGAACTGCCGGACGTAAAACTCCCAGTCGCCGATTGTCGTCCAGCCCAGGAACATGTCCGAGGCGCTCTGGATCAGGCGCTGACCGTTGACGACCCGCTGGCCGTGATGGTCGTAGACGCTGGGCGCGACCACCTTCTCGTACACCGACGGCGCGGCCTGTTTGATCTGGAAGAACAACGGGTCGCCGGTCTCGTGCTCCTCGGCGAGATTCAGGAACACCCGCATCCCGACACTGCCCACCCCGACGACCTGCTGCACGGCGTCGACGAGGTCGAAGCGGCGCAGCAGTGCCGCGACGTTCTCCGGCACCGACGCGTAATACGCGACGATCACGTCGTTGAGGACGTCGGTGTAGTCGGCCAACGCGTGCACTCGATAGGGCGGCTCCTCCTTGATCATCCGGCGCCCGTCGACCAGGTGGGTGAGTTTCTTCGATGCTCCCCGGCTGGTCCGCTTCTGCGCCCGCTTCTCGATCACGCTGTCCAGGCGCGCCCCGTTGGCCGGGGTGGCGATGTAGCCGGTGAGCTCGTCGACCGAGAACTTCTCGGCCCACACATCGAGGATCGGCCACCCCGAGTAGGTGCGCATCCACGTGCGGTAGCCGCGGAATCCGGCGCGAACCGCCTCGGTGGCGGCCGCGTCGGCGACGTTGTTGTCCCGCGCCAGCACCACCAGGCTCGCCAGGAAGCGCAACACATCCCATTCGAACGGGCCGGGCAGGGTCTCGTCGAAGTCGCGCAGATCGAAGGCCAGCGTTCGCTCCGGGGTGTTCCACAGCCCGAAGTTCAGGACGTGCGCGTCGCCGCAGAGCTGGACGGTGATGCCGGTGTTCGGCCGGGAACCGAGGTCGGCGGCCATCACCGCGGCGGCGCCGCGGTAGTAGGTCCACGGTGACGCCGCCATCCGGCCGTGGCGGATGGGGACGAGCCGCTGATCGCGCGTCTCGTTCTGCGCGAGGATGGTCTGCAGCGCATCGTGCCCGCGCGCCGACGGGTCCCAGTCTCCGAGGGCTCGGCGAGGCACGATCTTGCGTGCGGCCTTGCCCACCGAGTGTTCCTGACCGGAATAGACGGTGGGGCCTGAGGCGAGCGCCTCACCGTGGGTCTGCGGGGCGTCGTGGGTGCTGGTCATCCCTGAAGTCTCTCGCAGGTCGGCACCGCCGGCAGCCGTTTCGCGGTCGTGTCGGGGCCGCGAACTACCCTGAAGGCCATGGCATCGACCCTCGCGACGCGCTCCGGCGAGCCGTCGGCTCCGGGCGGGTCGGTGGCGGGATTGCATGCGCTGTGGCGCCCGGGTGTGGGGTTGGCGGTCTGGGAGGACGCCACCCGCACGGGTGAGCTCCCCGATCCTCTGCGATCACTGTTGGCAGGCAAGCGTTTCCGCCGCCAGATCGACATCATCGACGACGCCGGCCGCCGCGACTTCGTCGCCACGATGACCCTGGGCACGGCTTCTGCCGTCTCGTTCCTCGATGCCACCCGATCGCTACCCGTCGCCGGCGACATCGCCTGGTATCGGCATCTCGTCGACGGGGTCCGGTGCTTCGTCGGGGCCGGCGCGGTCGCCCCCACCCTGGCCGACATCGCCGGCGAGACGGTGTTCCGCTGGGCGCCGTTGCCGACCTCGGCGTGGCGTGCCTGGAGTGCGGTGGTCACCGGCGGCGCGCCGGGCGCGCTCGCCGACAACGGCGGGG